>CAJNCC010000005.1:0-140948 GCA_905221165.1 bacterium | reverse complement strand
GGTTACCGCTTCGTAGAGACTAAGAAACTTCCAAATGGCGATGTAGAACACGTTTATGAGAAAGTAACAACAAGTCTTAAAGATAAAGATGGAAATGTAATTCCAAACTATCCAACAGAAGATGGTGAACGACCTAAGAAAGATATCCCAGGTTACCGCTTCGTAGAGACTAAGAAACTTCCAAATGGCGACACAGTTCATGTTTATGAAAAAATTATTCCTTCTGTGAAACCAGAACCTGCGAAACCATCAAAACCAGCTCCAGCTAAACCAGCTAAGGAATTGCCTAATACTGGTACAGAAGATCACTCTAGCCTAGCAGCTCTTGGACTTCTTGGAGTATTGAGCGGATTTGGTCTTGTGGCACGCAAGAAGAAAGAAGACTAATCTTTTAATCATTAAAGATTAGACAAAGGAATTCAATTTCATAAATGAAAACCCAACTAATCAAACGATTAGTTGGGTTTTTTATGTGGTTTATCTATTTTTCCATGCTTGGTAACGGGTATCAATCAATAACTGGGTGAGGCGTCCCATGGTTTCCCTTTCTTCTGGAGTGAGGGATTGAGCTTGGACAAAGAGATGATGAATGTGTTCAAGCGCCTTTAAGGAAGACAGGTCATTGATGGAGCTAATCCCAGCATCTAGAATGGTGCCAAAGAAGAGGTCGAAGTAGAGCTGGAGTTCTTCGTCAGGGACTGTGGCCACCCACTCCTTGAAGGTTGTGTCGACTTGTTGGCTATCACTGTTGGTCTTATCCAGTTGGACGAAGTGCTTGTCCTCAATCTGCCAACTAAAGGTATCGTGCTGGGCGATACCACCTAAGGCAGTACTGTGCACGATGATTTGGTGGTTAGGGATTTCCATCATCATGCCGATAATGGATCCTTGCGGGATGAAGACCTTGGTTCTATCTATTATCCTTTGATAGCCCTCGGTTTGTGTCAGTTCTTTGTGAAGACCAGGCGCATCAAAGGTATAAACTGCTGTGATTTGATTTTGCAAGCTTTGCTCAATTTGGCTAGCAGCATAGATGGCTAGATTTCCTCCCTTGGAATGCCCAGCCAGAGTGACCTTTTGCTTAGGATGGCGGGCAAAAAATTTCTTTAAATAGCGGAGAGCGTGCTTTTGAGCAGGAATCTCCTTCATATAGGTTAGGTGGAAATCTTCCTTCCAGCCAATGATACTGTCATCTGTCCCACGAAAGACAATCAGATAGGTATCGAGAGTGAGGCGGTAGGTCATAGCAGCAAATTGCTTTTGCAATTCAGGATCAATGTCATTGATAAAATGGGAGAGTTTGCAATTTTTGAAGCGTTTGTGTTGAGCTAATTCATCTAATAGCTGGAGGCGATTTTTGCTGGTCAACATGTTGGGTTCCCTTGGAACCTGAGGAGCCAGGTCTAAAAGTCGCTGAGGACTTGTGGAGACCAGATTATCAAAGGAGAGATAGGTGATTTCTGTTAAGGCTAGAATGTCTAACTCATTCAAAGGAAGGTCGTAAAAGGAATCGTGTGCGACATCTTTCAGATAGTCAAAAATATTGGTCATAAGAGCTCCTTTCTGTTTATTTATCTTATCAAATTTCCCTCAAATTAGCTAGTAGGGTTGCCTCACTTTGTTGGCTAAAAACAAGCTATTTCAAATTCAGTTTCAGACCTGCTAGCATGGAAAAATCTGTTATAATAATAGAAAAGGAGTAGCGCATGCACAAGATTTTATTAGTAGAAGATGATCAGGTTATTCGTCAACAAGTTGGAAAAATGCTCTCTGAATGGGGATTTGAAGTGGTGCTGGTAGAAGACTTTATGGAAGTTTTGAGTCTATTTGTTCAGTCGGAACCTCATCTGGTCCTCATGGATATTGGACTGCCTTTGTTTAATGGCTATCACTGGTGTCAGGAAATTCGCAAGATTTCCAAGGTGCCTATCATGTTTCTGTCTTCGAGAGACCAGGCTATGGATATTGTCATGGCAATTAATATGGGGGCGGATGACTTTGTGACTAAGCCTTTTGACCAGCAGGTTCTTTTAGCCAAGGTTCAGGGCTTGTTACGCCGTTCCTATGAGTTTGGGCGTGACGAGAGTTTACTGGAATATGCCGGCGTTATCCTCAATACCAAATCCATGGATTTGCATTATCAAGGGCAAGTTTTGAATTTGACCAAGAATGAATTCCAGATTTTACGAGTTTTGTTTGAGCATGCGGGCAATATTGTAGCGCGTGATGACCTCATGCGGGAACTTTGGAACAGTGACTTTTTCATTGATGATAATACCCTCTCTGTCAATGTGGCTCGTTTGCGTAAAAAATTGGAAGAGCAGGGCTTGATAGGATTTATCGAGACCAAGAAAGGGATAGGGTACGGATTAAAGCATGCTTGATTGGAAACAATTTTTTCTAGCCTATCTGCGTTCCCGTAGTCGTCTGTTTGTCTATCTGATTTCTTTGACGTTTCTGCTCTTACTCTTTCAGTTTTTATTTGCCAGTTTGGGAATTTACTTTCTCTACTTTTTCCTCTTGTGTTGCTTTGTAACCATCTTATTTTTCACTTGGGATATATTGACGGAGATGCAGGTCTATCGTCAGGAACTTCTCTACGGTGAGAGAGAAGCCAAATCTCCTTTGGAAAGAGCCTTGGCTGAAAAATTAGAAGCGCGTGAGATGGAACTTTATCAGCAGAAATCAGATTCAGAAAGAAAACTGACGGATTTGCTGGATTACTATACCTTGTGGGTTCATCAGATTAAGACCCCCATTGCAGCTAGTCAACTCTTAGTTGCAGAAGTAGCCGACCGCCAACTGAAGCAGCAATTAGAACAGGAAATTTTCAAGATTGATTCCTATACCAATCTAGTTTTACAGTACCTGCGTTTAGAAAGTTTCCATGATGATTTGGTCTTAAAACAGGTTCAAATTGAGGACTTGGTCAAGGAAATAATTCGTAAATACGCTCTTTTCTTCATTCAAAAAGGATTAAATGTCAATCTACATGACCTTGATAAAGAAATCGTGACAGATAAAAAGTGGCTGCTAGTGGTCATTGAGCAAATCATCTCAAACAGTCTCAAGTACACCAAGGAAGGTGGTCTGGAGATTTATATGGAAGGCCAGGAACTCTGTATCAAGGATACAGGAATCGGGATAAAAAACAGTGATGTCCTCCGAGTCTTTGAACGCGGTTTCTCAGGATATAATGGACGCCTAACCCAGCAGTCATCTGGACTTGGCCTCTACCTATCTAAGAAAATTTCTGAAGAACTAGGTCACCAGATTCGCATCGAGTCTGAGGTTGGAAAAGGAACGACAGTGCGGATTCAGTTTGCTCAAGTGAACTTAGTCCTTGAGTGAGAAGAGTAGATAAGAGTCCAGGATAAGACAACTGGGCTTTTTTATCTTTAACTGTATATCTGAGTAAATTATTTTATCTACTATAAATAAATCTCTGAGGGATATGAAGACCACGAATGAAAAGGTAGATCTAGATCAAAAGCAGATTAAGCAAATCAATAACAAGCAAATCTTGACAGTTTTCTTCCTTCCTGTAATTTTTGCATTTCTCCATTGGCCTTTGCTTATCATATACTAAGTTTGGTTCTAGAGGTCATTGAAGTAGTCGATGATATCATGAGGTTGACGATAACTTTCTCTATCTGTTCAATTGATAGATTTCTTCAGAGAAAGACTGTAAAATTTTTGATATAATGTTAAGGATGGACTGACGGATACTTGAAGGATAATTTTCAAAAGAATGATAGGTGAGAATTAAAAATATGTAGGATTGGACAGAAGTCTCTCTACCATCATCCATGCAGAAACAAGATTATATGAAATAAAAGGAGTAACCAATGACCGGAAACTATTCAACACGTGAATACCGTGAGAAATTATATGATGATCTTCATGTTCGATTAAGAGATACAGTGATTTTGATGTGTGCGATTTTTATTGCCTCTATCGGACTAAATATGAACTCAACAGCTGTCATTATTGGAGCCATGCTGATTTCCCCTCTTATGACACCGATTGTTGGACTGGGGTTTGGTTTAGCTATTTTTGATACGCGTTTAATCAAGCAATCTCTAGAGGTTTTATTTACCCAAGTATTGGTCAGCTTGCTTGTCTCGGCTCTGTATTTCTGGATTTCTCCCTTATCTTATGAAAGTAGCGAATTGATTGCACGAACCTCTCCAACCATTTGGGATGTTCTCATTGCTATTGCTGGTGGGATAGCAGGTGTCATTGGTTCAAGGAAAAAAGAAGCAAACAATATTGTGCCAGGAGTAGCCATTGCAACAGCTCTGATGCCACCTATCTGTACTGCAGGTTACGGTTTAGCTAATGGAAATGTACGATTTTTATTTGGAGCTCTCTATCTTTTCTTGATCAACTGTGTTTTTATCATGCTAACCAACATTGTTGGAACAAGAATTTTGATGAGAAAATCTCCCCTAAGTTCATTTAAAGAGCTAAATATTAAAATGAGAATTGGGTTGATATCCTTGATTGTATTATTGATTCTTCCAGCCAGCTATTCAGCAGTCACTCTGACGATAGATCAAGCGCGAAAAGAAGGAATCAAACAGTTTGTAGGAAAAGAGTTCGCCAATCACACGGTCATTAATCAAGTCTACAAGTCAAGGAACAATGAATTGGTCTTGACGGTTGTTGGAGATCCGATTTCAGAAGAAGAGTTAGAAACGCTCCACCAAAAACAAGCCTCTTACGGTATTCAATCTGTTCAATTGAAAGTCAATCAAGTTCATAATTCGACAAAATTAGACAGTGATACGACCAAGGAATTTTATGAAACCATTAACAAGTATATCGATCAAAAACTCTCTGAAAAGGATTCACAAAAAGATCTCGTAAAAGAAAATGAAGCAGACAAGGATTGAGGATATTGACCTTATCCAACTCATGAAAGTAAATCTTCTGTGGTGGTTTGGTCAATCACTACTAGCTCGGATTAAATAAAATATAAAAAGCAACAGCTGAAATAGTTGTTGCTTTTTCTGGCTCTGAAAAATGTTTCTCAGACTGTGATTGTTTTATTTCTCAACGCGTGATTTGTTGGCGATATCAGCTAGGATAGCTTGAACAAAATCATCTACTGAGACAGTTTGTGTTTCTTTTTGTCCGTAACGACGAACGTTGACTGTTCTGTCTTCCATTTCCTTGTCCCCAACGATCAATTGGTAAGGAATCTTGCTGGTTTGTGAAGCACGGATCTTGAACTGCATTTTTTCATTGCGCTCATCTACATCTGCACGGACACCGCGGTCACGGAGTTTCTTAGCCACTTCCCATGCGTAGTCCACGTGTTTTTCGTTAGATACTGGGATGAGGGTTACTTGGTGTGGTGCAAGCCATGTTGGGAAGGCACCCTTGTAGTTCTCAATCAAAATAGCTGTGAAGCGTTCCATAGTTGAGATAACTCCACGGTGGATCATAACTGGACGGTGCTCTTCGCCATCAGCTCCGATGTATTTAAGGTCGAAGCGTTCTGGAAGCAAGAAGTCAAGTTGGATAGTAGAAAGGGTTTCTTCTTTACCAAGGGCAGTCTTAACCTGGATATCCAATTTTGGTCCGTAGAAGGCTGCTTCCCCTTCGGCTTCAAAGTAGTCAACACCCATTTCATCAAGGGCTGCACGAAGCATGGTTTGGGCATTTTCCCACATTTGGTCGTTGTCGAAGTATTTCTCCTTGTCCTCTGGGTCACGAAGAGAGAGGCGGAAACGGTATTCAGTCAAGTTGAAATCTTCATAAACATCGATAATCAACTGAAGGGCACGTTGGAATTCTTCTTGGATTTGTTCAGGAGTTACAAAAAGGTGACCATCGTTGAGAGACATTTCACGCACACGTTGAAGACCAGTCAGGGCACCAGATTTTTCATAACGGTGCATCATACCGATTTCGGCGATACGGATTGGCAACTCACGGTATGAGTGAACATGGTGTTTGAAGACTTGGATGTGGTGTGGGCAGTTCATTGGACGAAGGACAAATTCTTCCCCGTCACCCATGTCCATAGTTGGGAACATGTCTTCTTGATAATGATCCCAGTGACCAGAAGTCTTGTAAAGCTCAACTGAAGCAAGTGGTGGAGTGTATACGTGTTGGTAGCCAGAAGCCAACTCTTTGTCTACGATGTAGCGTTCCAATTCACGACGGATAGTCGCACCATTTGGCAACCAGAATGGAAGTCCTTGACCAACCTCTTGAGAAATCATGAAGAGGTCAAGCTCTTTACCAAGCTTACGGTGGTCACGTTCCTTGGCTTCTTCACGCATTTGAAGGTAGTTCTTCAAGTCTTTATTGTCAAACCAAGCTGTACCGTAGATACGTTGCATCATAGCGTTGTCGCTATTTCCACGCCAGTAAGCACCAGCTACGTTAAGAAGGTGGAAAATTTGGATGCGACCTGTTGATGGGACGTGAGGGCCACGGCAAAGGTCTACATATTCACCCTGACGATAGATAGTCAAACCACCTTCGTCTTCAGAGTGTTCTTCAATCAATTCCAACTTGTAAGGGTCATTTTTGAAGATTTCACGGGCTTCATCTTTGGTCACTTCTTCACGAATAGATGGGAAGTTTTCTTTGACGATTTTTTGCATTTCTTCTTCGATACGAGGAAGGTCTTCGTTAGAGATTTGACCAGCTGTGTTGTCAGTATCGTAGTAGAAACCATCTTCGATGGCTGGACCAACTCCCAAGTGAATGTCTGGGAAAAGACGACGAGCTGCTTGGGCGAACAAGTGAGCGGCTGAGTGACGCAAGATTGGAAGGGCATCTTCGTGATCAGGTGTCACAATTTCGATGCTTCCATCTTCAGTGATAGCACGAGTAGTGTCGATGAGTTTGCCGTTGAATTTACCAGCCAAGGCCTTTTTAGCTAGAGAATTGCTGATAGATTGAGCAATTTCAAAAGTTGTAACGCCAGATTCGAATTCACGAACAGCGCCATCTGGGAAAGTAATGTTAATCATGATGTTCTCCTTACTTATATTATTGACGAATGTGTTAACCCTATTCTGAAAACAGGGATAGAGGATTGTGAAAGCTAGAAAAACAAAAAGCGACATCCTCGAAAGGACGTCGCAACGTGGTTCCACCTTCATTTATGTACCTCAAAAGAGAGGGACACCTCTGATTGGCTCTAACGTGGCCACCGTTTTATGTTTTCATAAAAAACGCAAGAGTAGTATCAGTTTAGGCTTTCTATGCGTTTCCAGCAACCACGCACTCTCTAGTAGAAAGGGACTAAGTGACTTGTCTCTATGGATTATTATAGCATGATTGTGAAAATTTTCAAGATTTTTGTAGATTTTTTTGAATTTTCTTCATTGAAAGAGTGCTTGCTATGCTTTGTTAGGAGTAATGTGAAATCATCTTTTTGATAAGTCTTTACCTTGATAAAAGTAGTGTTCTGGATTTAGTAAGAGTGGGTTAAAGGTCACTCTTATACAGTATTTTTTGTTATAATATTAAAAAGATATATAAGAGGAAATGAGGAGAAAGAATGACAAAAATAGCTATTCTTTCAGATATTCATGGAAATACCACCGCCTTGGAGGCTGTTTTGGCAGATGCTCGGCAGCTAGGAGTGGATGAATACTGGCTTTTGGGAGACATTCTCATGCCAGGAACAGGGCGTAGAAGGATTTTGGACTTGTTGGCTCAACTACCGATTACAGCTAGAGTTTTGGGAAACTGGGAAGATAGTCTGTGGCATGGTGTCCGCAAGGAATTGGATAGTACTCGTCCCAGTCAACGCTATCTCTTGCGCCAGTGCCAGTATGTTTTAGAGGAAATTTCCCTAGAAGAAATTGAACTGCTCCACAATCACCCTCTCCAGATTCATCGTCAGTTTGGGAATTTGACGGTAGGAATTAGCCATCATCTGCCTGATAAGAACTGGGGGCGTGAGTTGATTCATACTGGAGCGCAAGAGGACTTTGACCGCTTGGTGACCAATCCGACTTGTGATATTGCTGTTTATGGTCATATTCACCAGCAGTTGCTTCGTTACGGGACTGGTGGACAATTGATTGTCAATCCGGGTTCAATTGGCCAGCCTTTCTTTCTAGATGCCCAGTTGCGGAAGGACTTGCGTGCCCAGTATATGATTTTGGAGTTTGATGACAAGGGCTTGGTAGATATGGACTTCCGACGGGTGGACTACGATGTGGCAGCTGAATTGCAGCTGGCTAAAGATCTTAAACTTCCCTATTTTGAGGTTTATTATGAAAGTCTGGTCAATGGTATCCATCATACTCACAATCAGGAATTTCTGAGAGAATTGGCCCAGAGAGAGGGTTATGATAGGGAATTAGATGCTTGGCTGAAAAGTGGTAATGATTGACATTACAACTAAAAAAGGTATAATAATAGAAAAAGAAGAGTAGAGGCAGGGTAGCCTCGTAAAAAGGAGAAGAGGATGCAAATTCCAAGTAGATTTACCATTGCGACTCATATGCTGATAATCATTGCCCTCGAGGGGAAGGAAAGCAAGGTGACCAGTGATTTTCTGGCTACTAGTGTTGGGGTCAATCCTGTCATTATCAGAAAGACCTTGTCCCAGTTGAAGAAGGCAGAGCTGATTTCAGTCGCGCGCGGAACGGGCGGAACAGAGATTGTTAAGGATCTCAAAGACATTAGTCTATTAGATGTTTATCAGGCGGTTGAGTGTCTTGGTAAGACTGGTCAACTCTTCAGTTTCCATGACAATCCAAATCCAAATTGTCCAGTTGGAGCTCATATTCATGATGTTTTGGATCAAAAATTGGAGAGAATCCAGCTGGCTATGGAGGCTGAACTTGGTCAGACTAGTCTAGAACAGGTCGTGGCTGATGCAGAGAGTCAAATGAAGGATTAAGAGGGATAGATGCCTGCAAATGAAATGTCAAAACACTGCTAGAAATCTGGCAGTGTTTTTTGAGATTGCGTAGAAAAAACTCCTAGGAAATTCCAGGAGAGTATGAGTAATTATTTGAACTTGAATCCTTCGTAAATAAGCTCTGCTTTTGGATTTTGTTTCTTAATCTGTTTGGCAAGTGACTTCATCATAGAAAGAGGACAACACATATAGACGCTTGCATGTTCGGGCACTTCTTCTTGATCAAAATTAAGATAGCCGTCTTTCCTACTGTCTACTAGATGGAGTTCAAAATTAGGATTTTTCTGAGTATAGTCACGGAGTAAATCTAGATAGACTGCATTTTCCTCACCACGAAAGCTATAGTAGAAGTGAACCTGTTTATCTAAAATAGGATGTTCACGGATGTAAGAGATGAAGGGGGTAATCCCAATACCGCCAGCAATCCAAACCTGATTTTCTCGTCCTTCTTCTATAATCATGTGCCCGTAAGCTCTGTCTACGCTTACTTTGCTGCCGACTTGAAGATTGTCATAGATATTCTTGGTATGGTCGCCTGAATTTTTAACAGTGAAGTAAAGAGTTTGACCATGACCTCCTGATATAGAAAAGGGATGCGGAGCACTTTCGAAGCCTTCTTGGAAAATCTTTAGAAAGGCAAATTGTCCTGATTGATAGTTGAAAGGTCTGCTAAGATGGATTTGAATTTCTATAGTATCGTGATTTAAGCGTTTGAGATTGGTAATTTTCCCTAGATAGGGGAAGCCAATCTTTTGATATAGAAAAATGATATAAAAACCAGCTAGTAAGCCTAAAATGGCATAGCTACCAACAAGAAAACTTAGAAGATTAAATGTAAGGAGACGATTGCCCATCATCATGTAGACGTGAAGGAGTCCGAAAATATAAGCTAGGTAAACTAGACGGTGAATCCATCGCCAAGCTTCGTATTGGATGTATTTGCCTAAATAGGCGACAAGGATGATACTGACAAAGATATAGATGGCAAGATTTCCAAACTGAGCAGCTAAGCGAGAGCCCCACAAACCGCCCATACTGAAATTATGAAAGATTAGTAGGATGATGGAGAGAAAGGCTGTGAATTTGTGGACAGTATAGACTCTCTCCAAACCGTGAAACCAGCTTTCTAATAGTGGGAGACGAGTGGCTAGGATAAAAGTCAGAGATAGGCTTGTTAAAGCTAGTCCTGGGATCATGAATTGGGGAGACGTGTTCATCCAAGTCAAAATAGTCAAGGCAAAACTAGCTATGATAAAGAGTAGTCCTTTGAGTGATTTCATAGAAAATTCCATTTCATTTAGATTTTGATTTGTTGTAAATGAATTTGTTACATTTTATCATAGAAAAAGTATGGTGTCAAATTGAGTTCTATAAATATCTACTCTCATCAAAAAAACTCTCCAATTTAACTGGAGAGTTGCTATTTATTCTGCAGCTTGTTGCCAACGTTTTGCTAGCATATGAGACAGGCTAGAAATTGCTAGGTTAAAGCTGAAATAGATGAGGGCAATCAGGATATAGAGGCTGAAGACCTGCTCTGGTTCGAAATAACGGCCCATGAGAATTTGGCTGGCTCCAAAGAGTTCTTGTAGGGCGATAACAGAGTAGAGAAGACTGGTATCCTTAATCACGGTAACAAACTGAGAAATGATGGCTGGTAGCATTTTACGAATAGCTTGTGGGAGAATGATGTAGTAGAGGATTTGGGCTGAAGTGAAGCCTTGTGACATTCCTGCTTCGTACTGTCCCTTGTCTACGGCGTTGAGACCGCCTCGGATAATCTCAGCTAGGGCCGCTGAGGTAAAGAGGGTAAAGGCGGTAATGCCTGCTGGAGTGGATTTCATCTTGAAAACTAAAAAGATAGTGAAAATCCAGAGGAGGTTAGGAACGTTGCGCACAAATTCGATATAAATGCTGGAAATAATGCGCAAGATAGGATTTTTGCCATTTCTCATGACAGCTAGCACCGTACCGATGAGGGTAGAGAGGACGATGGCAATCAGAGAAATATAGAGGGTCAAGCCAAATCCTTTAAAGATAAAGATTAGGTTATCTGGGGTCAAAACTTCTAAAATGGATTCCATAGTAACCTCCTAAAGCGAATAGGCTTTTTTGTTAGCTTGCTCCATCTTGCGACCAAACTGGGCAACAGGGAAGCAAAGAGCAAAGTAGAGAAGGGCAGCACCTAGAAAGGCTGGGATGTAGTTTCCGTTAAGTGCTGACCAAGACTTAGTCACAAACATCAAATCAACTCCAGAGATGATAGCGACTGTAGAGGTATTCTTGATGAGGTTGACAATTTGGTTGGTCAAAGGAGGGAGAATGATACGGAAGGCCTGTGGCAAGATAATTAAGCGCATGGCACTGATATAGGTAAAACCCTGTGACAAGGCGGCCTCCATCTGACCGCTAGGAATAGACTGAATACCTGAGCGAATAACCTCGGCGATATAGGCACCGTGATAGAGCCCTACGCAGAGTACAGCTGTCCAATAAATCGGAATCATGATGATATGGTCACTAATAAGAGGCAAACCATAAAAAACGATAACAAACTGCACCAATAGGGGAGTATTTTGATAAAATTCGACAAAGATACGAGCTAAAATGCGCAAAATTGGACGTTTACTGGTCGACATAGCTCCGAAGAAGATGCCTAAAACCATGGCGAGGATAAAGGATCCAATCGCTAGGGCAAGGGTGAAGAGGAAACCATTGAAAAATTGTCCAAAATCCTGAAAATAGGCTGTCCAAGATGATAAATCTGTCATGGGGTATCCTCCTTAATCTGCATTATGGCTAGATGGTTTGAGCTTGTAACGGTCATAAAGTTTTTGCAAACTGCCATCCTTGCTCCATTTAGTAACCAAGTTATCGAGATAGTCGTTGAGCTCGGTATTTGATTTCTTGGTAACGATACCGTAGTCAGATGGCTTGAAACTATCATCTAGTAGTTCTGTCCGTTTACTGATATAGCCAGATAGAATAGAGCGGTCAACGGAAAAGGCATCAATACGATGAGCGTGTAGAGAAGTAATCAATTCTGGATAAGAACCAAGTTCGACGAATTTAAACTTCAAGCCTTTCTTTTTACCTAGTTCAGTAATCAAGCGCTGAGTAATGGAACCTTGGGCAACTCCGATGGTTTTGCCGTTTAGGTCCTCAATCTTTTTGATTTTGGCAGATTTATTGATCAAAAATCCAGAAGCATCTGTGTAGTAAGGGGTGGTGAAGTTATAGAGTTTTTTGCGTTCATCTGTGATGGTAAAGGTCGCGATATCCATATCGACCTGTTCATTGTCTAGAAGGGGACCTCGAGTTTGCGCTGTAACAGGCACATAGCGAACTTTGACCTTGAGCTCATCAGCTACCATCTTGGCTAAGTCAGTTTCAATACCAGAATAGGTCCCTGTCTTGGGATCCTTGTAACCGAAATTGGGAACGTCTTGTTTCACACCAACAACCAGTTCGCCTCTCTTTTGAATGTCTGCGACACTGGTATCAGCCTGAACTGGTTTTGCAGCAGCAAGGCCGAAAAGGCTAATCAGTAATGCGGATAAAAAGAATTTCTTTTTCATAGGCGCCTCCTTATTTGACTTTGTCACTTTCATGGTTGATGATTTTGCTGAGGAATTGTTGGGCACGAGGTTCGCTTGGATTGTCGAAAAAGTCATCAACATCTGTCGTATCTACTAAAACCTCTCCGTCAGCCATAAAGATGATGCGGTCAGCAACTTCACGGGCGAAGCCCATTTCATGGGTCACGACAATCATATTCATACCATCGTGGGCTAATTTTTGCATAACTGCCAGAACATCGCCGATGGTTTCAGGGTCAAGAGCAGATGTTGGCTCATCGAATAGGAGGAGTTCAGGATGCATAGCGAGTCCACGTGCGATGGCAATCCGTTGTTTTTGTCCACCAGATAGCATGGCTGGATAAGAATCTTTCTTGTCCCACATATTTACAAATTCTAGATATTTTTGGGCTGTTTTTTCAGCTTCTTCTTTATCAATTCCTAGAACTTTTATAGGTGCGAGTGTTACGTTTTCTAACACTGTTTTGTGGGGATAGAGGTTAAAATGTTGGAAAACCATACCAACTTCCTTGCGAAGAGGTACTAAATCTTTCTGGCTGGCACCAGCAACTTGGTGGCCATTGACTAGGAGACTTCCCTTGTCAACAGCCTCTAAACCATTAATCGTGCGGATAAGAGTGGACTTCCCAGAACCAGAAGGGCCTAGGAGTACAACAACTTGCCCTTTTTCAAAACGGAGATTGATGTCGCGGAGTGCATGGTAATCTCCGTAATATTTTTCGACGTGTTCAAATTCTACTAAAGTCATAAGGAATCTCCTTTGTGTTAGATTTTATAACATGATTCTACACCAAAAAATTTGTCTTGTCAAATCATATCAGAAAAAAGTTAGTAAAATTTTTGTAGAAAGCAATCAGGATAGAGAAAAAGCCTAAATCATGTTATAATGAAGCAATAGAATTCTTAGAAAGAGTGGATGTCTTTTTGATAACACCTACTTATGAATGGCAGTTTGCCCCGCAGGTTGAAGATGCGGATTTTACAAAGATAGCCAAGAAGGCTGGACTGAGTCCTGAGGTGGCTCGGTTATTATTTGAAAGAGGGATTCAGGACCAAGAAAGTCTGAAGAAATTTTTAGAACCTTCCTTGGAGGACTTGCACGACCCTTATCTACTCCATGACATGGACAAGGCGGTGGAACGGATTCGTCAGGCCATTGAAGAAGGGGAAAATATTCTCGTTTACGGTGATTATGATGCGGATGGTATGACTTCGGCTTCGATTGTTAAGGAAAGTTTGGAACAGCTTGGTGCTGAGTGCCGGGTTTATCTTCCCAATCGTTTTACCGACGGTTATGGACCTAATGCCAGTGTTTACAAATATTTTATTGAGCAAGAAGGAATTTCCTTGATTGTGACGGTGGATAATGGAGTTGCTGGTCATGAGGCTATTGAATTGGCCCAGTCTATGGGAGTAGATGTCATTGTGACTGACCATCATTCCATGCCTGAAACCCTGCCTGATGCCTATGCCATCGTTCACCCTGAACATCCGGATGCGAACTATCCTTTCAAATATTTGGCTGGTTGTGGAGTAGCTTTTAAGCTGGCTTGTGCCCTTTTAGAAGAAGTACAAGTGGAATTGCTTGATTTGGTCGCTATTGGTACCATTGCAGATATGGTGAGTTTGACGGATGAAAACCGTATCTTAGTTCAATATGGTCTGGAAATGTTGGGTCATACTCAGCGCATTGGTTTACAAGAAATGTTGGACATGGCTGGAATTGCCGCAAATGAAGTAACAGAAGAAACGGTTGGTTTTCAGATTGCCCCTCGTTTGAATGCCTTGGGCCGCTTGGATGATCCCAATCCTGCCATTGATTTGTTGACTGGCTTTGATGATGAGGAAGCTCACGAGATTGCTCTCATGATTCATCAGAAAAACGAAGAGCGCAAGGAAATCGTCCAGTCTATCTATGAAGAAGCTAAGACCATGGTGGACCCTGAGAAGAAGGTCCAAGTCTTGGCCAAGGAGGGCTGGAATCCTGGCGTTCTGGGTATCGTTGCTGGTCGTTTGCTGGAAGAACTAGGGCAGACAGTCATCGTTCTCAATATAGAGGACGGTCGTGCCAAGGGTAGTGCTCGTAGTGTGGAAGCGGTCGATATTTTTGAAGCCCTAGATCCCCATCGAAACCTCTTCATCGCATTTGGCGGTCATGCTGGCGCAGCAGGAATGACGTTGGAAGTTGAGAAACTCTCAGATTTATCTCAAGTCTTGGAAGATTATGTTCGTGAAAAAGGCGCAGATGCTGCTGGCAAGAACAAGTTAAATCTAGATGAAGAACTGGATTTGGAGACACTTAGCTTGGAAACGGTCAAAAGTTTTGAACGTTTGGCACCTTTTGGCATGGACAATCAGAAACCTATCTTTTATATAAAGGATTTTCAGGTCGAAAGTGCTCGTACTATGGGGGCAGGCAATGTCCATCTCAAGTTGAAAATTTGCAAAGGTGAGGCGAGTTTTGAAGTGGTAGCCTTTGGTCAAGGCAGATGGGCGACAGAGTTTTCTCAAACCAAGAATCTAGAGCTGGCAGTCAAATTGTCTGTCAACCAATGGAATGGTCAAACTGCCTTGCAGTTGATGATGGTGGATGCGCGTGTGGAGGGTGTTCAACTTTTTAACATCCGTGGGAAGAATGCAGTCTTGCCAGAAGGAGTTCCAGTCTTGGATTTTGTTGGAGGAGTGCCTGATTTAGCGACTAGTGACGCGGTTGTCGTGAAAACCATACCTGAGGATATTACCCTGCTGAAGACCATTTTTCAGGAACAGAATTTCTCTGCTGTCTATTTCAAAAATGATATTGATAAGGCCTACTATCTGACAGGGTATGGGACTAGAGAGCAGTTTGCTAAATTGTACAAGACTATCTACCAGTTTCCAGAGTTTGATATTCGCTACAAACTGAAGGATTTGGCTACTTATCTCAATATCCAACAAATCTTGCTGGTCAAAATGATTCAAGTATTTGAAGAACTAGGCTTTGTGACGATCAAAGATGGTGTAATGACAGTCAATAAAGAGGCACCAAAGCGGGAAATCGGAGAAAGTCAGATTTACCAAAATCTCAAACAAACCGTCAAAGACCAAGAAATGATGGCGCTGGGTACCGTGCAAGAAATTTATGACTTTTTAATGGATAAAGAGTAGATGATAGGAAAGAGTTGGGGAACCAGCTCTTTTTTGAAAACAAATCTTCATTTTGAAAATCATTAAAAAAATGGTATAATGGTAGGAAAAGATTCGGCTAAAAGTAGTGCTTTTAGAATAAGAGGGTAAGCAACCCTATAATCAAGATAAACTAAGCTTTCGGAGGAAAAATGAGTAATATCAGTTTAACAACACTTGGTGGTGTACGTGAAAATGGGAAAAATATGTATATCGCTGAAATCGATGGGTCTATTTTCGTTTTGGATGCAGGTCTGAAATACCCTGAAAACGAACAACTAGGGGTGGACGTAGTTATTCCCAATATGGACTACCTTTTTGAAAATAGCGACCGTATCGCTGGAGTCTTCTTGACCCATGGACATGCAGATGCTATTGGTGCTCTGCCTTATCTCTTGGCTGAAGCCAAGGTACCTGTATTTGGCTCTGAGTTGACCATTGAGTTGGCAAAACTCTTTGTCAAAGGGAATGACACTGTTAAGAAATTCAATGATTTCCATGTTATCGATGAAGATACGGAGATAGATTTTGGAGGGACTGTAGTGTCCTTCTTCCGTACAACTCACTCTATTCCAGAAAGTCTGGGTGTTGTCTTGAAGACAGCTGAAGGGAGCATCGTTTATACAGGTGACTTCAAATTTGACCAGACAGCTAGTGAATCTTATGCGACAGACTTTGCTCGCTTGGCAGAAATCGGTCGTGATGGAGTTCTAGCTCTTCTTAGCGATTCAGCCAATGCAGATAGCAATATCCAAGTGGCTAGTGAAAGTGAAGTTGGGGATGAAATCACTCAAACCATTTCTGATTGGGATGGACGTATTATCGTCGCAGCAGTAGCCAGCAACCTCTCTCGTATCCAGCAGGTGTTTGATGCTGCGGATGCAACAGGTCGTCGTGTGGTTTTGACAGGATTTGATATTGAAAATATCGTCCGTACTGCTATTCGCCTCAAGAAATTGTCCCTAGCTAACGAAAGTCTTTTGATTAAGCCAAAAGATATGTCTCGCTTTGAAGACCATGAGTTGATTATCCTTGAGACAGGTCGTATGGGTGAGCCTATCAACGGTCTTCGCAAGATGTCGATTGGTCGCCACCGTTATGTGGAAATCAAGGACGGTGACCTAGTCTATATCGTAACCACTCCGTCTATCGCCAAAGAAGCAGTCATGGCGCGTGTGGAAAATATGATTTACCAAGCTGGCGGGGTTGTCAAACTGATCACCCAAAGCTTGCGTGTGTCAGGGCATGGAAATGCGCGTGATTTGCAGCTGATGATTAATCTCTTGCAACCCAAGTATCTCTTCCCAATTCAAGGGGAATACCGTGAGTTGGATGCCCATGCTAAGGCTGCTATGGCCGTCGGGATGCTGCCAGAACGCATTTTCATCCCTAAAAAGGGAACCAGCATGGCTTATGAGAATGGAGATTTTGTCCCAGCTGGAGCGGTTTCAGCAGGGGATATCTTGATTGACGGGAATGCCATCGGTGATGTTGGAAATGTGGTTCTTCGTGACCGTAAGGTCTTGTCAGAGGATGGTATTTTCATCGTAGCAATCACTGTTAACCGTCGTGAGAAGAAAATTGTGGCCAAGGCTCGTGTTCATACGCGCGGATTTGTTTATCTCAAGAAGAGCCGCGATATTCTCCGTGAAAGTTCAGAATTGATTAACCAAACGGTAGAAGACTATCTTCAAGGAGATGACTTTGACTGGGCAGATCTTAAAGGGAAGGTTCGTGATAATCTGACCAAGTACCTCTTTGACCAAACCAAGCGTCGTCCAGCTATTTTACCAGTAGTCATGGAAGCAAAATAATCGTTGAAATAAACAGAGAGAAAGTCGAGTTTCGGCTTTTTCTTATAGAAAAATAGAGGAAAAAAATATGGCAGTAATGAAAATTGAGTATTACTCACAAGTCTTGGATATGGAGTGGGGAGTGAATGTTCTTTACCCCGATGCTAATCGAGTTGAAGAACCAGAGTGTGAAGATATTCCCGTCTTGTACCTCTTGCACGGGATGTCTGGCAACCATAATAGCTGGCTCAAGCGGACCAACGTAGAACGCTTACTTCGAGGCACTAATCTCATCGTCGTCATGCCCAATACCAGCAATGGTTGGTACACCGATACCCAATATGGTTTTGACTATTACACAGCTCTAGCAGAGGAATTGCCACAGGTTCTAAAACGTTTCTTCCCTAACATGACCAGCAAGCGTGAAAAGACCTTTATCGCTGGTCTATCCATGGGAGGCTATGGCTGCTTCAAACTGGCTCTTGCTACAAATCGTTTTTCTCATGCAGCTAGTTTTTCAGGTGCCCTTAGTTTTCAAGATTTTTCTCCTGAGAGCCAAGATTTGGGAACACCAGCTTATTGGAGAGGTGTTTTTGGAGAAATTAAAGACTGGACAACTAGTTCTTATTCTCTAGAAAGTCTGGCTAAAAAATCGGATAAAAAGACCAAGCTGTGGGCTTGGTGTGGCGAGCAGGATTTCTTGTATGAAGCCAATAATCTAGCAGTGAAAAATCTCAAAAAACTGGGCTTTGATGTGACCTATAGCCATAGTGCTGGAACTCACGAGTGGTACTACTGGGAAAAACAATTGGAACGGTTCTTAGCAACCTTACCAATCGATTTCAAATTAGAAGAGAGATTGTCATAATTTAGCTTTCTTTCAGCTTGTTTTAGTAAAATAGACTTTATTTGCTAGAAAGGTGGAGGGAAATGCGCTGGATTTTTCGTTTGATAGGGGCTTTCTTTTCTTTTGTGTGGCGTTTGTTTTGGCGTCTAGTTTGGATAGCTTTTCTTTTGTGTGCTTTTGCTTTTGGACTTCTCTGGTATCTGAACGGTGATTTTCAAGGAGCGCTAAAGCAAGCAGAACGGTCAGTCAAGGTTGGTAAACAAAGTATCGACCAATGGGAAAAAACAGGGCAACTGCCTAAGTTGAACCAGACAGATAGTCATCAACACTCTGAAGGAAGGTGGCCGCAGGCTTCAGCTCGTATTTATCTAGATCCCCAGATGGATTCACGCTTTCAAGAAGCTTATTTAGAAGCAATCCAGAATTGGAATCAAACTGGTGCTTTTAATTTTGAACTCGTGACTGAGGCCGGCAAGGCGGATATCTTGGCTACTGAGATGAATGACGGAGGCACTCCTGTGGCAGGAGAGGCGGAAAGTCAGACCAATCTCTTAACGGGGCAATTTTTATCCGTAACGGTGCGTCTGAATCACTATTATCTGTCCAATCCTAACTATGGCTATTCCTATGAGCGTATTGTCCATACGGCAGAACATGAGTTGGGTCATGCGATTGGCTTGGACCATACAGATGAGAAGTCTGTCATGCAACCAGCAGGTTCCTTTTATGGTATCCAGAAAGAGGATGTTGAAAGACTTCGAAAATTATATGAGACCAATGAGTAGGGAACTATCTTTCCCTACTTTTTTGTTATAATGGAACTATGAATAACTTGATTAAATCAAAACTAGAGCTCCTGCCGACCAGCCCTGGTTGCTACATTCACAAGGATAAAAACGGTACCATTATCTATGTAGGAAAGGCTAAAAATCTGCGTAACCGCGTGAGGTCTTATTTCCGTGGAAGTCATGATACCAAAACAGAGGCCTTGGTGTCTGAAATTGTGGATTTTGAATTTATCGTTACGGAGTCTAATATTGAGGCACTTCTCCTAGAAATCAATCTGATCAAGGAAAATAAGCCTAAGTACAATATCATGCTCAAGGATGATAAGTCTTATCCTTTCATCAAAATTACCAATGAGCGCTATCCTCGTTTGATTATCACCCGTCAGGTCAAGAAGGATGGAGGTCTCTATTTTGGTCCCTATCCAGATGTGGGAGCAGCCAATGAAATCAAGCGACTACTGGATCGGATTTTCCCTTTTCGTAAGTGTACCAATCCTCCTTCTAAGGTTTGTTTTTATTACCATATCGGTCAATGTATGGCCCACACTATCTGTAAGAAGGATGAGTCCTACTTCAAGTCTATGGCTCAGGAGGTTTCTGATTTCCTAAAAGGGCAAGATGACAAAATCATTGATGACCTAAAGGGCAAGATGGAAACGGCAGCCCAGACTATGGAATTTGAACGTGCGGCGGAATACCGTGACCTAATTCAAGCCATTGGAACGCTTCGAACCAAGCAACGGGTCATGGCCAAGGATCTCCAAAATCGGGATGTCTTTGGTTACTATGCGGACAAGGGATGGATGTGTGTTCAGGTTTTCTTTGTCCGTCAGGGAAAGCTTATTGAGCGCGATGTCAATCTTTTCCCTTATTATAATGATCCGGATGAGGACTTTCTAACCTATGTGGGACAATTCTATCAAGAAAAATCTCACCTAGTTCCTAATGAGGTGCTGATTCCGCAGGATATTGATGAAGAAGCCGTCAAGGCCTTAGTGGATACTAAGATTCTCAAACCCCAGCGTGGAGAGAAAAAGCAGCTGGTCAATTTGGCTATAAAGAATGCTCGAGTCAGTCTAGAGCAGAAATTCAATCTGCTAGAAAAATCTGTCGAAAAGACCCAAGGAGCTATTGAAAATCTGGGACGTTTGCTTCAAATCCCAACTCCGGTTCGCATCGAGTCCTTCGATAACTCCAATATCATGGGAACCAGTCCTGTTTCAGCCATGGTGGTCTTTGTCAACGGCAAACCAAGTAAAAAAGATTACCGTAAGTATAAAATCAAGACCGTAGTCGGGCCAGACGACTATGCCAGTATGAGAGAAGTCATTCGCAGGCGCTATGGTCGAGTACAGCGTGAGGGATTAACGCCACCGGACTTGATTGTCATTGATGGGGGACAGGGTCAAGTTAATATCGCCAAGCAAGTCATCCAAGAGGAGCTGGGCTTGGATATTCCAATTGCTGGGCTTCAAAAGAACGACAAGCATCAAACCCATGAGCTGCTCTTCGGAGATCCGCTTGAGGTGGTGGAGTTATCTCGTAATTCTCAGGAATTTTTCCTTTTGCAACGCATTCAAGATGAGGTGCACCGCTTTGCCATTACTTTCCACCGCCAACTGCGCTCCAAAAATTCCTTTTCTTCACAACTGGATGGAATTGACGGTCTGGGACCTAAACGCAAGCAGAATCTCATGAAACATTTCAAGTCTCTGACTAAAATCAAGGAAGCCAGTGTGGATGAGATTGTCGAAGTTGGAGTACCAAGAGCAGTAGCAGAAGCTGTGCAAAGAAAGTTGAACCCGCAGGAAGAAGAGGAATTAGCTCAAGTTGCGGAAGAACAAGTAGATTACCAAACAGAAGGAGAACACAATGAATCATAAAATCGCAATTTTATCAGATATTCATGGCAATACAACTGCCCTAGAAGCAGTGATTGCAGATGCTAAAAACCAAGGAGTCAGTGAATACTGGCTTCTGGGAGATATTTTTCTTCCCGGTCCCGGTGCAAATGACTTGGTCGCTCTGTTAAAGGACCTTCCTATCACAGCCAGTGTTCGAGGCAATTGGGATGATTGTGTCCTTGAGGCCTTGGATGGTGAATATGGTTTGGAACATCCACAAGAAATCCAGTCAATGCGAATGACCCAGTTTTTGATGGAGCGAATGGATCCTGCAACGATTGTCTGGCTACGAAACTTACCTATGCTGGAAAAGAAAGAAGTTGACGGACTGCGCTTTTCTCTCTCTCATAATTTACCTGAAAAAAACTATGGTGGGGACCTACTGGTTGGGAATGATACAGATAAATTTGACCAACTGCTAGATGCGGAAACGGACGTGGCAGTCTATGGTCATGTCCACAAGCAGTTGCTTCGTTATGGAAGCCAAGGGCAACAAATCATCAATCCAGGTACTATTGGCATGCCCTATTTTGATTGGGAGGCGTTAAAAAATCACCGTGCCCAGTATGCTGTGATAGAAGTGGAAGATGGGGAATTGGTCAATATCCTATTTCGTAAAGTCGTTTATGACTATGAAGCGGAGTTAGAATTGGCCAAGTCCAAGGGACTTCCCTTTATCGAAATGTATGAAGAGTTGCGAAGAGAAGACAACTATCAGGGGCACAATCTGGAACTATTAGCAAGCTTAATAGAAAAGCATGGGTATGTAGAGGATGTGAAGAAATTTTTTGATTTTTTACAAAGTGAGAAATAAAGCCGGTAGCTCTTATTTTGAAGTGAGGTTTGTAGTAGAATTTCTTAGAAAAGAGTCAGATGATAAGGAAGAAAAGGTGGCTTAGCTAAAATTTGACATTGAAATTATTTTGTTATAGAATGGGCTTAATTCTTAATAAAAAGGAGAACATTATGAAGAAAATTATTACAGCCAGTATGGCTCTTTTATCTGTTGTTGTTTTAGCAGCATGTGCAGGGAAAACAACGTCTGATTCTTCGACTAAAAATTCAAGCTCTGTAGAGAAAACTTCTTCAGAGACCTCATCAACAACGTCAAGTTCAAAGACAGAAAATAATGAGGTTGTTTTGATCACTGATGAAGAAATTGAGAATGCTAAAACTGTTGGAGAAGTGAAGAACGTCTTTGGCAAATTAGTCGACAATTATAAAAAGTATGCAGTTGAAATTGGGGAGAAAATTCCAGATAGTGGAAAAGAAGCATATAACGCCCAAGTTGAACCAGCGATTAAGTCTATGGAGACTGTAAGAGAGTCATTTAACGAAAGTCTTTCAAGTATTGGTTCTGATGATACAGTAGTGCCTGAACAAACTCGTACTCTATTTGTTCAACAGTTGAAAACTGGACGTGACACAATGAAGAAAGCGCTGGAGTCGGCTTATAAAGCACTGGCTCCCTATGCATCTGGTCAATAGTATAAGATAGTAGGTGTTCGATCGCCTGCTTTTTGATTGCTTTAAATCCAAAGAATACCTACTTAAATAGCTTAGAATAAATAGCAGAGTGTTTGAAAGAAGTATTAACTCTATGAAAAATCCCTGCAAGCTCTTTCAAATTATGGTAGAATGGAAGCAGTAGAATTAGAAAAGGAAATCGATTATGAAATTTCTTGAATTAAATAAAAAACGTCATGCGACCAAGCATTTTACTGATAAACCAGTTGATCCAAAAGATGTGCGTACGGCTATCGAAATTGCAACCTTGGCACCAAGTGCCCACAACAGCCAGCCTTGGAAATTTGTGGTGGTTCGTGAGAAAAATGCCGAACTGGCAAAATTGGCATACGGTTCAAACTTTGAACAGGTATCATCAGCACCTGTAACCATTGCCTTGTTTACAGATACGGACCTTGCCAAACGTGCCCGTAAAATTGCCCGAGTTGGTGGTGCTAACAATTTCTCAGAAGAACAACTTCAATACTTCATGAAAAATTTGCCTGCCGAGTTTGCACGCTACAATGAACAACAAGTCAGCGACTACCTAGCCCTCAATGCAGGTTTGGTTGCTATGAACTTGGTTCTGGCTCTTACAGACCAAGGAATCGGATCAAATCTGATTCTTGGTTTTGACAAATCAAAAGTCAACGAAGTTTTGGAAATCGAAAACCGCTTCCGCCCAGAACTTTTGATTACAGTGGGTTACACAGACGAAAAATTGGAACCAAGCTACCGCTTGCCAGTAGATGAAATCATTGAAAAAAGATAGAAGGAAGATAGTATGACAGCAATTGATTTTACAGCAGAAGTAGAAAAACGCAAAGAAGACCTCTTGGCTGACTTGTTTAGCCTTTTAGAAATCAACTCCGAACGTGATGACAGCAAGGTTGATGCCCAGCATCCATTTGGACCTGGGCCGGTAAAAGCCTTGGAAAAATTCCTTGAAATCGCAGACCGCGATGGCTACCCAACTAAAAATGTTGACAATTATGCAGGACATTTTGAGTTTGGTGATGGAGAAGAAGTTCTCGGAATCTTTGCCCACATGGACGTGGTTCCAGCTGGTAGCGGTTGGGACACAGACCCTTACACACCAACTATCAAAGACGGTCGCCTTTATGCGCGTGGGGCTTCGGACGACAAGGGCCCTACAACAGCTTGCTACTATGGTTTGAAAATCATCAAAGAATTGGGCCTTCCAACTTCTAAAAAAGTTCGCTTCATCGTCGGAACAGACGAAGAATCAGGCTGGGCAGACATGGACTACTACTTCGAGCACGTAGGGCTTGCGAAACCAGACTTCGGTTTCTCTCCAGATGCTGAATTCCCTATCATCAACGGTGAAAAAGGAAACATTACAGAATATCTACATTTTGCAGGTGAAAATACAGGTGCAGCCCGTCTTCACAGCTTTAAAGGTGGTTTACGTGAAAATATGGTACCAGAATCAGCAACAGCAGTCGTTTCAGGTGATTTGGCTGACTTGCAAGCTAAACTAGATGCCTTTGTTGCAGAACACAAACTTAGAGGAGAACTCCAAGAAGAAGCTGGGCAATACAAGGTGACGATTATTGGTAAATCAGCCCACGGTGCTATGCCTGCTTCAGGCATCAATGGTGCGACTTACCTAGCCCTCTTCCTTAGCCAGTTTGACTTTGCTGGTCCAGCCAAAGACTACCTTGACATCGCTGGTAAAATTCTCTTGAACGACCATGAGGGTGAAAATCTCAAGATTGCTCATGTGGATGAAAAGATGGGTGCTCTTTCTATGAATGCCGGCGTCTTCCGCTTCGATGAAACAAGTGCTGACAATACCATTGCCCTTAACATCCGCTATCCAAAAGGAACAAGTCCAGAACAAATCAAGTCAATCCTTGAAAACTTGCCAGTTGCTTCTGTTAGCCTTTCTGAGCACGGTCACACCCCTCACTATGTGCCAATGGAAGATCCACTTGTACAAACCTTGTTGAATGTCTATGAAAAACAAACTGGACTTAAAGGTCACGAGCAAGTCATCGGTGGTGGAACCTTTGGTCGCTTGCTAGAACGAGGTGTTGCCTATGGTGCCATGTTCCCAGACTCAATTGACACCATGCACCAAGCCAATGAATTTATCGCCTTGGACGATCTCTTCCGAGCAGCAGCAATCTATGCCGAAGCTATTTACGAATTGATCAAATAAAACGATAGAAGTCTGAGATTGTATGCTTAGACTTCTTTTTGGAGGGAAAGTAGATGTCTCAAATTGAAAGAATCAAGCAGGCTATTATGGCAGATCCGCAGAATGCCAGCTTTACAGAGCGTGGCATTGAGCCTCTCTTTGCAGCGCCAAAGACTGCTCGCATCAATATCATCGGTCAGGCACCTGGACTTAAAACGCAGGAGGCAGGACTTTATTGGAAAGATAAAAGTGGTGACCGCTTGCGAGATTGGCTTGGTGTTGACGAAGACACTTTTTACAATTCAGGATATTTTGCTGTTCTGCCTATGGATTTCTACTTTCCAGGGCATGGCAAGTCAGGTGATCTGCCACCTCGAGTAGGATTTGCCGAAAAATGGCATCTACAGCTCTTGCAAGAATTACCAGATATTCAGTTGACCCTCTTGATTGGGCAATATGCCCAGGCCTACTATTTAAAGGAGAAAATCAGTGGCAAGGTGACAGAACGAGTAAAACATTACCAGAACTACTTGCCAACCTATTTTCCACTGGTACACCCCTCACCGCGAAATCAAATCTGGATGGCCAAAAATCCTTGGTTTGAGTCAGAAGTGGTGCCAGAGTTGAAAAAAAGAATTAAAACTATTTTAGGAGAAAAAGAATGAAAGAAATTTCTTTTGACGCATTTTACCAGCTTTACCAAAACGACCAACTTTCTTTAGTGGACGTGAGAGAAGTGGATGAGTTTGAAGCTCTTCATTTAGAAGGTGCTCAGAATCTTCCTCTGAGTCAATTAGCCGATATCTATGATCAGTTGGACAAGGACCAGTTACATTATGTTATTTGTAAATCTGGAATTAGATCAGCGCGTGCTTGCCAATTCTTATTAGAACAAGGTTATGAGGTTATCAATGTACAAGGTGGCATGATGGCCTTTGAAGAACTTTAAACAGTAGAATTTTCTCCTACTTGGTGTGGACTGGGTAGGAGAATTTTATTTTTAGATAATTCTCATTTTTAAGAATCTTGAAAACATTCAATATTTACTTCGTGAAGCTTTTTTCATACTCCTATTCATGATATACTAGGTCAGTATTTTATAAATATGAAGGAGATTTTCATGGCTAAAAAAGGTGCCCTAACAGGTTTACTCCTGTTTGGAATATTTTTTGGTGCGGGGAACTTGATTTTTCCGCCTTCTCTAGGTGCTCTATCTGGAGAACATTTTCTTCCTGCCATCGCAGGTTTTGTCTTTTCAGGCGTTGGTATCGCCGTCTTGACCCTTATTATTGGAACGCTAAATCCTAAAGGATATATCTACGAGATTTCAACAAAGATAGCGCCTTGGTTTGCGACTCTTTACCTCTCAGTTCTTTACTTGTCAATCGGTCCATTCTTTGCTATCCCACGTACTGCTACAACAGCTTACGAAGTAGGGATTAGCCCCCTTTTGTCGGATGCAAATAAAGGACTTGGCTTGATTGTCTTTACAGTTCTGTACTTTGCGGCAGCGTATTTAATCTCGCTTAATCCATCAAAAATCTTGGACCGTATCGGCCGTATTTTAACACCAGTCTTTGCAATCTTGATTGTTATCTTGGTTGTTTTAGGAGCTATTAAATACGGTG
Source organism: bacterium (assembly GCA_905221165.1). GTDB lineage: Bacteria > Bacillota > Bacilli > Lactobacillales > Streptococcaceae > Streptococcus. Next base: position 114,649 of record CAJNCC010000005.1, on the reverse strand, counting down.
GAACAAGTCCTCAAGCTGCTTCAGCTGCTTATCAAGCTTCTGCCTTTGGGACAGGTTTCCTAGAAGGATATAATACCTTGGACGCCCTTGCCTCAGTTGCCTTTAGTGTGATTGCAGTTCAAACCTTGAAACAACTTGGATTTTCAAGTAAGAAAGAATACATTTCGACTATTTGGGTGGTTGGTATCGTTGTTGCCCTTGCCTTCAGCGCTCTTTACATCGGTTTAGGTTTCCTTGGAAATCATTTCCCAGTACCTGCTGAAGCGATGAAGGGTGGAACACCAGGTGTTTACATCTTGTCACAAGCCACTCAAGAAATCTTTGGCTCAACAGCTCAACTCTTCCTTGCAGCTATGGTTACCGTAACCTGCTTCACAACAACAGTTGGTTTGATTGTGTCAACAGCTGAGTTCTTTAATGAGCGTTTCCCACAAATCAGCTACAAGGTTTATGCGACAGCCTTTACCTTGATTGGATTTGCCATTGCTAATTTAGGTCTTGATGCGATTATCAAGTACTCCATTCCAGTACTGGTTATCTTGTACCCAATCACGATTGCTATCGTTATGATTGTCATTGTCAACAAATTTGTTGCTCTTTCAAAACCAGGTATGCAGTTGACAATTGCTGTGGTTACAGCTATTGCTATTGCAAGCGTACTAGGAAGCTCGTTTAAGGTTGAGTTTCTTGCAAACCTTGTCAACGCTCTTCCTTTTGCCAAGGCATCTCTCCCATGGTTGGTGCCAGCTATTGTCGGAATCTTGCTCTCATTGGTTTTACCAAACAAGCAAGAAAGCGATGTTTTTGAAATGGAATAATCATTAAAATCACTTTTGTAGCCAAGTCTACAGGAGTGATTTTCTTTTTTTATCCGATGATAAATGTGTTATAATAGGTAGCAAAAGAGGTGAAGAAATGAATCAAACAGTAGAATATATCAAAGAACTGACAGCCATCGCATCGCCAACAGGCTTCACTCGGGAGATTTCGGACTATTTAGTCAAGACTCTAGAAGGTTTTGGTTACCAGCCGGTTCGCACAGCTAAGGGCGGTGTCAATGTGACCATCAAAGGTCAAAATGATGAAGAGCATCGCTATGTGACTGCCCATGTAGATACGCTGGGTGCAATTGTCCGTGCTGTCAAACCAGACGGCCGTCTCAAACTGGATCGTATCGGTGGCTTTCCTTGGAACATGATTGAAGGAGAAAACTGTACAGTTCATGTAGCTAGTACAGGTGAAAAAGTATCAGGAACCATCCTTATCCACCAAACTTCTTGCCATGTCTATAAGGATGCAGGAACTGCAGAACGCACGCAGGACAATATGGAAGTGCGTTTGGACGCAAAAGTAAGGAATGAAAAAGAAACTCGTGCCTTGGGGATTGAGGTCGGTGATTTTATCAGTTTTGACCCACGAACTGTCATGACAGAGACAGGTTTTATCAAGTCTCGTCATTTGGACGATAAGGTCAGTGCAGCGATTTTGCTTAACCTCCTTCGTATATATAAGGAAGAGAAGATTGAATTGCCAGTAACAACCCATTTTGCTTTTTCAGTCTTTGAAGAAGTGGGACACGGTGCCAACTCTAACATTCCTGCTCAGGTAGTAGAGTATCTGGCTGTGGATATGGGAGCTATGGGAGATGACCAGCAAACAGACGAATATACAGTGTCTATTTGTGTCAAGGATGCTTCTGGACCTTATCACTATGACTTCCGTCAACATTTGGTTGCTTTGGCTAAAGAGCAAGATATTCCATTTAAGCTGGATATCTATCCATTTTATGGTTCGGACGCTTCAGCAGCTATGTCTGCAGGGGCAGAAGTTAAACACGCCCTTCTCGGAGCTGGTATCGAGTCTAGTCATTCTTATGAGCGTACTCATATTGACTCGGTGGTTGCAACAGAGCGTATGGTTGATGCTTATCTTAAGAGTGCATTGGTAGATTGATATGTGTCTGATTTGTCAGAGAATTGAGCTCATTAAAGATGGGGAAAATCCCTACTTTGTGAGAGAACTAGAAACAGGCTATCTTGTCATTGGAGACCACCAGTATTTTGCAGGCTATAGTCTCTTTCTAGCCAAGGAACATGTTACTGAATTGCATCATTTAGAGAAGGAAACTAGAATCCGTTTTTTAGAGGAAATGAGTTTAGTCCAAGAGGCAGTTGCTAAGACCTTTGCTGCCGAGAAAATGAATATCGAACTGCTAGGAAATGGTGATGCCCATCTTCATTGGCATCTATTTCCTAGACGAACAGGTGATATGAATGGTCACGGTCTCAATGGACGTGGTCCAGTATGGTGGGTTCCCTTTGAAGAAATGACAGCAGAGACCTACCAAGCAAATCCGGATGAGATTAAACAATTAATCAAATGTTTATCGTCAGAAGTAGATAACCTATTAGAAATAAAGGAGTAGAAATGAAAAAAAGATACCTTGTCTTGACAGCTTTGCTAGCCTTGAGTCTAGCAGCTTGTTCACAAGAAAAAGCAAAAAATGAAGATGGCGCAGCTAAGACAGAACAAACAGCCAAAGCTGATGGAACAGTCGGAATTAAGTCTCAAGAAGCCACCCAGAAAAAAGCAGAAGTGGTCAATAAAGGAGACTACTACAGTATCCAAGGGAAATACGATGAAATCATCGTAGCAAATAAACACTATCCATTGTCGAAAGACTACAATCCAGGGGAAAATCCAACAGCCAAGGCTGAGTTGGTCAAACTCATAAAGGCTATGCAAGAGGCAGGTTTCCCAATCAGTGACCATTACAGTGGTTTTAGAAGTTATGAAACTCAGACAAAGCTCTACCAAGATTATGTCAACCAAGATGGGAAGGCAGCAGCTGACCGTTACTCTGCTCGTCCCGGTTACAGTGAACACCAAACTGGCTTGGCCTTTGATGTTATTGGGACTGATGGTGATTTAGTAACAGAAGAAAAAGCAGCCCAATGGCTCTTGGACCATGCAGCTGATTATGGCTTTGTTGTCCGTTATCTCAAAGGCAAGGAAAAGGAAACAGGCTATATGTCTGAGGAATGGCACCTTCGTTATGTAGGGAAAGAAGCTAAAGAAATTGCTGAGAGTGGTCTCAGTTTGGAAGAGTATTACGGCTTTGAAGGCGGAGATTATGTCGATTAAAAATAAACTTTTCTCTTGCAATTCTAGATAAATAGTGTATAATAGATGGGTATGTGAAAAGCATACTTGTGGGAGGTAAAAATCTCTAATTACCGCCAAAACCACAAAGGAGGATTTAAAAATGGCTAAAAAAGTCGAAAAACTTGTAAAATTGCAAATCCCTGCTGGTAAAGCTACACCAGCTCCACCGGTTGGACCTGCTCTTGGTCAAGCTGGTATCAACATCATGGGATTCACAAAAGAGTTCAACGCTCGTACAGCTGACCAAGCTGGTATGATCATTCCAGTTGTTATCTCAGTTTACGAAGATAAATCATTTACTTTCATCACTAAAACACCACCAGCTGCTGTTCTTTTGAAAAAAGCTGCAGGTGTTGAAAAAGGATCAGGTACACCCAACAAAACTAAAGTTGCTACAGTTACTCGTGCACAAGTACAAGAAATTGCAGAAACTAAGATGCCAGATTTGAACGCAGCAAACGTAGAGTCTGCAATGCGTATGATCGAAGGTACTGCTCGTTCTATGGGATTCACTGTTGTTGACTAATCAATAACACCCCCAATATAACCCGCAAGACTTCATCATTTCGAGAAGTGACGTGGGAGATGAAAATCGATTGAACCACTTACAAGGAGAATAGAAAATGGCTAAAAAAAGCAAACAACTTCGTGCTGCTCTTGAGAAAATCGACAGCACAAAAGCATACAGCGTAGAAGAAGCTGTAGCACTTGCAAAAGAAACTAACTTTGCAAAATTTGACGCAACTGTAGAAGTTGCTTACAACTTGAACATCGACGTTAAAAAAGCTGACCAACAAATCCGTGGAGCAATGGTATTGCCAAACGGTACTGGTAAAACTTCACGCGTTCTTGTTTTCGCACGTGGTGCAAAAGCTGAAGAAGCAAAAGCTGCTGGTGCAGACTTTGTTGGTGAAGATGACCTTGTTGCTAAAATCAACGACGGTTGGTTGGACTTCGACGTAGTTATCGCTACACCTGACATGATGGCTCTAGTTGGACGTCTTGGACGTGTCCTTGGACCACGTAACTTGATGCCAAACCCTAAAACTGGTACTGTAACTATGGATGTTGCTAAAGCAGTTGAAGAGTCTAAAGGTGGTAAAATCACTTACCGTGCTGACCGTGCAGGTAACGTTCAAGCAATTATCGGTAAAGTATCATTTGAAGCTGAAAAATTGGTTGAAAACTTCAAAGCTTTCAACGAAACAATCCAAAAAGCAAAACCAGCTACAGCTAAAGGAACTTACGTAACAAACTTGACTATCACAACTACTCAAGGTGTTGGTATCAAAGTTGACGTAAACTCACTTTAATCAGTAGTTTATATCAGAGAACGAGTGCGAAAGTGCTCGTTTTTTTAGGTACGACGGGCATTCCGTTCATCTGAGGTGTAAGTCCTCTGTGGGTACCATATACTAGTAAATCCAAAAGTGATTCCCAAGCCTGACTATTGTGAGTAGCTGATCGAACGGCATTAGGATAGACTGTTTAAGTCTGACGTTGGAAATAAGAATCGGCAGAGAAAGAGATAGAGAAATCTTGGCTATACGAATAGGCACGTGATAGTAAAGCGTATATAACGGATAAGGAGGCCAGCAACTCTAAAGTACAAATATGTAGTCGTAACCTATATACGTAAACTACGTGAGCCATTGAATTCGAACTAGAGAGGTGATTAATAGATTTATGCTATAGTCATGGCAGACTGTATGCGTTTGATTCTAGTTTATCAAATAATAGATTAGAATTATCAGATAATATCATTTTATGTTATAATGAAGAAAAAATAGAGGTGTTCAAATGTCAGAAGCAGGTCATAAGTTTTTAGCAAAATTGGGGAAAAAACGCTTACGTCCAGGTGGAAAACGTGCCACAGATTGGTTAATTGCGGAAGGAGGGTTTTCAAAAGAAAAGAGAATACTAGAGGTTGCGTGTAATAGGGGAACTACAGCAATTGAGTTGGCACAGCGTTTTGGTTGTAAGATAACTGCTGTTGATATGGATGCTCAAGCTTTAGAAGTGGCTAAAAAATCTGCTGAAACGGCAGGTGTTGCTCATTTGATCAGGTTTGAAAGAGCAAATGCAATGAAACTTCCTTATGAAGATGCTAGTTTTGATATTGTTATAAATGAAGCTATGCTGACTATGCAAGCCGATCAAGCTAAGAAAAAATGTGTAATGGAATATCTAAGGGTTTTAAAACCTGAAGGTCTTCTCTTGACACATGATGTGCTTCTTAAGGAAGCTAAAGAGTCTGTCAGACAGGAACTGTCACAAGCAATTCATGTAAATGTAGGTCCTTTAACTCAAGATGGTTGGGAACAGGTGATGATAGAATCAGGTTATTGTGATGTGAAAGTATTGACTGGTGAAATGACATTAATGAAATTATCAGGTATGATTTATGACGAAGGTTGGCTAGGAACTTTGAAAATTTGCGTAAATGCTTGTAAAAAGGAGAATAGAAAGCAGTTTTTAACTATGTATAAAATGTTTGATAAGAATAAAAAGAACTTGGGATTTATTGCGATGGCTAGTTATAAATCGTCAAATCGTTAGATAATCATTGAAGTTAACTTTTCCTTTTTTCTTTCTTAAAAAATATGCTATAATAGAGAGTAAAAAACTTTGAAAGAAAGAAAAAGATGAATTTAAAAGATTACATTGCAACAATTGAAAATTATCCAAAGGAAGGTATTACCTTCCGTGATATCAGTCCTTTGATGGCTGATGGGAATGCTTATAGCTACGCTGTTCGTGAAATCGTTCAGTATGCTACTGACAAGAAAATTGACATGATCGTGGGACCTGAGGCTCGTGGTTTTATCGTGGGCTGTCCAGTTGCCTTTGAGTTGGGAATTGGTTTTGCACCAGTTCGTAAGCCAGGTAAATTGCCACGTGAAGTTATTTCTGCTGACTATGAAAAAGAGTATGGTGTTGATACCTTGACTATGCATGCTGACGCCATTAAGCCAGGTCAACGTGTTCTTATCGTGGATGACCTCTTGGCAACAGGTGGAACTGTTAAGGCAACAATCGAGATGATTGAAAAACTTGGTGGTGTTGTAGCAGGTTGTGCCTTCCTTGTTGAATTGGATGAATTGAACGGCCGTGAAAAAATCGGTGACTACGATTACAAAGTTCTGATGCATTATTAATGAAAAACAGTCCCTAGGGCTGTTTTCTCTACATTAGGATATAAAAATAGACTATAGCTAGTTAGAGAAAAACTATAATTGAAAACTATATCTTCTTGCAGTATAATAAAAGGACTAAGTGTTTGAGATTTAACTTCAAACATATGCAATGATTCCTGAAAGAGTACAGTTAGGAGAGGGTTATGCCGATTCGAATTGATAAAAAATTACCAGCTGTTGAGATTTTACGGACAGAGAACATCTTTGTCATGGATGATCAACGTGCGGCCCACCAAGATATCCGTCCCTTGAAGATTTTAATTTTAAATCTCATGCCACAAAAAATGGTCACAGAGACCCAGTTGTTGCGCCATTTGGCCAATACACCCCTGCAACTGGATATCGATTTTCTCTATATGGAGAGCCACCGTTCTAAAACAACTCGTTCAGAACACATGGAGACCTTTTATAAAACTTTTCCTGAAGTCAAAGATGAGTATTTTGATGGCATGATTATCACGGGTGCTCCCGTTGAGCATTTACCATTTGAGGAAGTGGACTATTGGGAGGAATTTACCCAGGTGCTTGAGTGGTCTAAGACCCATGTCTACTCGACCCTTCATATCTGTTGGGGTGCTCAGGCGGGACTCTATCTGCGTTATGGGGTAGAAAAATACCAGATGGACAGTAAGTTATCGGGTATCTATCCTCAGGACACCTTAAAGGAAGGTCATCTTCTATTTAGAGGTTTTGACGATAGCTATGTATCTCCTCATTCACGGCATACGGAGATTTCTAAGGAAGAGGTCTTAAACAAAACCAATCTCGAGATTTTATCAGAAGGGCCTCAGGTTGGGGTTTCGATTTTGGCCAGTCGTGATTTACGAGAAATTTATAGTTTTGGGCATTTGGAATATGACCGTGATACCTTGGCAAATGAATATTTCCGAGATCGTGATGCAGGTTTGGATCCTCATATTCCAGAAAATTATTTTAAGGATGATGATGTCAACCAGACACCTTGTCTTTGTTGGTCTTCATCAGCAGCCCTCTTTTTCAGTAACTGGGTGAACTATGCGGTCTATCAGGAGACGCCTTTTGACTGGAGAAAAATAGAAGATGATGCATCTGCTTTTGGGTATTTATAAGAGGAATTATGACATATTTAGACGCTTTTAAATCAGGGAACTTGGTTTTACCGAGTGCCCTGCTCTTGCAATTTAAGGAACTCTTTCCTTCTAGCGACGATTTTCTGGTCTGGCAATTTTTCTATTTGCAAAATACGACAGGTTTAGAAGAAATGTCGCCAAGCCAGATTGCTGAAAGGATTGGCAAGGAAATTTCGGATGTCAATCAGGCTATTTCCAATCTGACGGAGAGGGGACTACTTCAGTATCGAACGATCGAATTGAATGGTGAAATCGAATTGCTTTTTGATGCTAGTTTGGCTTTGGAACGTTTGGATAATTTGCTTGGAGTAGCTCATTCAAGTTCAGACCAGTTGACACCTCAAAACCAGCTCAAAGTTTTGGTAGAGATCTTCCAGCAGGAGTTGGGACGCTTGTTGACTCCTTTTGAGATTGAGGATTTGACCAAGACGCTAAAGGAAGATGGAACCAGTGCTGACTTGATTAAGGAAGCTCTTCGTGAAGCGGTTTTGAATGGCAAACCAAACTGGAAGTACATTCAGGCGATTTTGAGAAATTGGCGCCATGAAGGTATCAAAAGTGTGGCTCAAATCGAGGCTAAACGGGCAGAGAGAGAAGCAAGCAATCCACAGTTGACACAGGTATCTGCAGATTTTAGAAATGCTATGGATCTCTGGAAGGATTAATCCTTGTAAGCAGGCTTGAAATCCGAGTAAGATTTGCAAGCTGTGTCTAATTGTGATAAAATAAGTAGAAAATAAATTGAAAAAAGAGGTATGTGAAATGTCACGTAAACCATTTATCGCTGGTAACTGGAAAATGAACAAAAATCCAGAAGAAGCTAAAGCATTTGTTGAAGCAGTTGCATCAAAACTTCCTTCATCAGATCTTGTTGAAGCAGGTATCGCAGCTCCAGCTCTTGATTTGACAACTGTTCTTGCTGCTGCAAAAGGTTCAAACCTTAAAGTTGCGGCTCAAAACTGCTACTTTGAAAATGCAGGTGCTTTCACTGGTGAAACAAGCCCACAAGTTTTGAAAGAAATCGGTACTGACTATGTTGTTATCGGTCACTCAGAACGCCGTGACTACTTCCATGAAACTGACGAAGATATCAACAAAAAAGCAAAAGCAATCTTTGCAAACGGTATGCTTCCAATCATCTGTTGTGGTGAGTCACTTGAAACTTACGAAGCTGGTAAAGCTGCTGAATTCGTAGGTGCTCAAGTATCTGCTGCATTGGCTGGATTGACTGCTGAACAAGTTGCTGCATCAGTTATCGCTTACGAGCCAATCTGGGCTATCGGTACTGGTAAATCAGCTTCACAAGACGATGCACAAAAAATGTGTAAAGTTGTTCGTGACGTTGTAGCTGCTGACTTTGGTCAAGAAGTGGCGGACAAAGTTCGTGTTCAATACGGTGGTTCTGTTAAACCTGAAAACGTTGCTTCATACATGGCTTGCCCAGACGTTGACGGTGCCCTTGTAGGTGGTGCGTCACTTGAAGCTGAAAGCTTCTTGGCATTGCTTGATTTTGTAAAATAATCGACTCTTTATCAACATTATTGGGTTGAAGAAAAGCTAAAATCGAGAAAGGACAAATATCGTCCTTTCTTTTTTGCTATTAAAGCGGCTAATGTAGACCATTTTATTCGAACTCTTCCTGGTGGTTATAACATGGAGATGAACCAAGACTCCAGTAATATTTCCCTCAGGCAAAAACAATTGTTGATCATCGCGAGTGCTCTCCTAGACAATTCTAAAATTCTTATTTTGAATGAAGCGACTTCCTCTGTTGATACCCATTTGGAACTTTTAATTCAAAAAGCTATGAAATGCTTGATGAAAGGAAGAACCAGCTTTATCAGCGCTCACCGTCTCTCTACTATTCAAGAAGCAAATAAGATTCTCGTTCTTAAGGACGGACAGATTATTGAGCAGGGAAGTTACGAAAGCTCACTCCAAGAAAAAGGCTTTTATTATGAACTTTATCAAAGCCAATTTTCAAGCCAATCTGATTAAATCAGCTAATCAAAACTGCTTAGACTTTTCTTAAATTATCAGTCTATTGCAACTTTTCTCATATGAGGCATTTGGCTTGCTATTGGTTTTTCTTAGTAGTATACTAAGAGAGTAAACACTAAGAAGTGATTACAAAAAATAATGAATGAGGTAAAATAAAATGGTAGAATTGAAAAAAGAAGCAGTAAAAGACGTAACATCATTAACAAAAGCAGCGCCAGTAGCATTGGCAAAAACAAAGGAAGTCTTGAACCAAGCTGTTGCTGATTTATACGTAGCCCACGTTGCCTTGCACCAAGTGCACTGGTACATGCGTGGTCGTGGTTTCCTTGTATGGCATCCAAAAATGGATGAGTATATGGAAGCTCTTGATGGTCAATTGGATGAAATCAGTGAGCGTTTGATCACACTCGGTGGTAAACCATACTCTACTTTGACAGAATTCCTTCAACACAGCGAAATCGAAGAAGAAGTTGGAGAGTTCCGCAATGTAGAAGAAAGTTTGGAACGTGTCCTTGAAATTTATCGTTACCTCATCACTCTTTTCCAAGAAGCTTTGGATGTGACAGATAAAGAAGGTGATGATGTAACCAATGATATCTTTGTTGGAGCTAAGGCTGACCTTGAAAAAACAGTCTGGATGCTTGCCGCAGAACTTGGACAAGCACCTGGTTTGTAAGATAAATGCATCCCTTTCTATCATGAGTTTCTGTATCACTACTCATGATAAACTATCTTTTAAAAATCATGTAGCAGACAAAGTTACATGATTTTTTCTTTGCTTCTCCGGCGACTCATTTGTCAAAATGCTGATTTTAAGGTATAATAGTTGCTGTTCGAGAAATTTTGATTTTCAAAGAATAGTGAATGATGATAAGGAGAAACCATGAACAACCTACCAAATTGCCCAAAATGTAACTCAGAGTATGTCTACGAAGACGGTGCCCTACTGGTTTGCCCAGAGTGTGCTTATGAGTGGAATCCTGCTGAAGTTGCAGATGTAGAAGAGGGCTTTGTTGCTATCGATGCCAACGGGAATAAATTGGCTGACGGTGATACTGTAACCCTCATCAAGGACTTGAAAGTAAAAGGTGCGCCAAAAGATTTGAAACAAGGGACGCGCGTGAAAAATATCCGCATCGTAGAAGGCGACCACAATATCGACTGTAAAATTGATGGCTTTGGTGCCATGAAACTCAAATCAGAGTTTGTGAAGAAAATTTAAGCATGTCAAAACACTATAAACTTGTATTTTATAGCCGTATCTTCTTGTTTCTAGCGGCTTTTACGGGAGTTTATCTTGAAATCGCCAAGCATGGTGGCTTTGGGATGTTGCTCTATTATACGGTTCTGTCCAACCTTTTAGTCGCGATTTTTACGCTCTATCTCCTAAAGGTTATGAGCCGTTTAGGTGACAACTGGCAAAGATCAAGTCTCTTGCGCTTAAAAGGTGGAGTCACTATGAGTATCATGATTACCTGTGTGATTTACCATTTCCTCCTGGCGCCCATTGCGACTAATTTTTATACTCTAGAAAATTTCCTTTGCCACTATATCGTTCCCCTCTGGTTTTTAGCAGATACCCTCTTTTTTGACAAACAGGGTCAATACAAAATCTGGGATCCAGTTGTGTGGACAATTTTACCCTTACTTTATATGATTTTTGCTCTTTTTAATGGCTTGGTACTGAAACTTGATGTTCCTAATTCTAAGGTCAGTCCCTTCCCTTACTTCTTTTTGAATGTGAACAAGGGGTGGGATGTCGTGTTCAAGTGGTGTCTGATTATATTTGTTGCCTATATGGTGGCAGGATTTATCTTCTACTTAATCAAGCAAATCAAGAGAAAGTCATCCTAAGACACAAGGGATTCATTTTCGAGTTTAAGAAGGAGTCTATACAATAAAGAGGCTTCTTCTTTTCTTGCCTGTTTGATAACTATCAAAAAAGTAGAAGATTAAGAGAAATATAGAAAGAGATTTCATGAAACAATTTTTAGAACGGGCCAGTATTTTGGCTCTCTCCCTCGTTTTGATTACATCCTTTTCCATCTCGAGTGCTCTGCCAGCCATGTTTGACTATTATCAAGGCTACCCTAAGGAACAAATTGAGCTTTTGGCGAGCTTGCCTTCCTTCGGGATCATGATTATGTTACTACTAAATGGCATCTTAGAAAAAATATTTCCTGAGCGCTTACAGATTAGTTTGGGATTGCTGATTTTATCACTGAGTGGGACGGCCCCATTTTGGTATCAAGCCTACCCCTTTGTCTTTGGAACAAGGATTCTTTTTGGTTTAGGTGTTGGGATGATTAATGCCAAGGCTATTTCCATTATCAGTGAACGCTATCAAGGAAAAACGCGAATTCAGATGTTAGGGCTACGCGGTTCTGCAGAGGTCGTTGGGGCTTCTCTCATCACCTTGGCAGTCGGTCAGTTGTTGGTCTTTGGTTGGACAGCTACCTTCCTAGCATATAGTGCTGGATTTTTGGTGTTGACCCTTTATTTGCTCTTTGTCCCTTATGGAAAGGAAAAGAAAGAAGTCAAGAAAAAGGAGAAGGAAGCAAGTCGCTTAACTCGGGAAATGAAAGGCTTGATTTTTATCCTAGCTATCGAAGCGGCGGTTGTAGTTTGTACCAATACAGCTATTACAATTCGTATTCCAAGTTTGATGGTGGAAAGAGGACTTGGAGATGCCCAGTTATCTAGTTTTGTTCTTAGTGTCATGCAGTTGATCGGGATTGTGGCTGGTGTGAGTTTCTCTTTCTTGATTTCTATTTTTAAAGAGAAACTGCTCCTCTGGTCTGGTATTACCTTCGGCTTAGGGCAAATTGTAATTGCTTTGTCTCCATCCTTGTGGGTGGTAGTGGCAGGGAGTATTCTAGCTGGTTTTGCCTACAGTGTAGCCTTGACGACTGTCTTTCAACTTGTCTCTGAACGAATTCCAGCTAAACTCCTCAATCAAGCAACTTCATTTGCTGTATTAGGCTGTAGTTTCGGAGCCTTTACGACCCCATTTGTTCTAGGTGCAATTGGGTTACTAACTCACAATGGCATGTTGGTCTTTGCCATTTTAGGCTCATGGTTGATTGTAACCTCTATCTTTGTCATGTACCTACTTCAAAAGAGAGCTTAGGATTGGTTTCCTAAGTTTTTCTTTTTGTGAATTTTGTACCCATACAATATTTGTTTTAGAACCTTGTTTTCAGATTATTTTCTTGATAAAATAGAAATTATGACGAGATATAAAGCAACTATTTCCTACGATGGTTACGCCTTTACTGGTTTTCAGCGCCAGCCTCATTCACGTAGCGTTCAGGAAGAAATTGAAAAAACCTTGACTAAGTTAAATAAAGGGCAAGCCATTACTGTTCACGGTGCTGGTAGGACTGATAGTGGGGTTCATGCTTTGGGACAGGTTATTCATTTTGACCTACCTTATCAGATGGATGAGGAAAAGCTCCGTTTTGCTCTAGACACTCAGTCCCCTGAAGATATTGATGTGATTTCAATTGAGCTCGTGACGGATGATTTTCATTGTCGTTATGCCAAGCATAGCAAGACCTATGAGTTTATCGTAGACAGGGGCCGTCCCAAAAATCCTATGCGCCGTTACTATGCCACTCACTTTCCCTATCCACTCGATGTGGAACAGATGCAGATGGCAATCAAAAAGCTAGAGGGAACCCATGATTTTACCGGTTTTACAGCCTCTGGGACTAGTGTAGAGGATAAGGTTCGCACCATTACAGAAGCTAGTCTCAGGGTTGATGAGACAGGCCAGTTTTTGACTTTTACCTTTTCAGGAAATGGTTTCTTGTATAAGCAGATTCGCAATATGGTGGGGACACTGCTCAAAATCGGAAATAATCGTATGCCAGTGGAGCAGATTGACCTCATCTTGGAGAAAAAGGACAGGCAACTTGCAGGTCCCACTGCAGCACCAAATGGTTTGTATTTAAAGGAGATTCGTTATGAAGAATAATCGTATTTTAGCACTTTCTGGAAATGACATTTTTAGTGGTGGTGGCCTGTCAGCTGATCTGGCTACCTATACCTTGAACGGCTTGCATGGTTTTGTAGCAGTGACTTGCTTGACAGCCTTGACAGAAAAAGGATTTGAAGTCTTTCCAACTGACGATATCATTTTTCAACATGAATTAGATAGCTTGCGTGATGTGGAGTTTGGGGGGATTAAGATTGGTCTTCTACCAACTGTCAGTGTGGCTGAGAAGGCTTTGGACTTTATCAAGCAACGCCCAGGAGTTCCTGTGGTATTGGACCCTGTCTTGGTCTGCAAGGAAACACACGACGTAGCTGTAAGTGAACTCTGTCAAGAACTGATTCGTTTTTTCCCTTATGTTAGTGTGATTACGCCTAATCTTCCTGAAGCAGAATTACTAGCAGATCAAGAGATTAAAACCCTTGAAGATATGAAAGCTGCAGCGCAGAAATTGCATGACTTAGGAGTGCCAGCAGTCATTATCAAGGGAGGCAATCGCCTTAGTCAGGACAAGGCTGTAGATGTCTTTTATGATGGACAAAACTTTACAGTCCTAGAAAATCCTGTCATCCAAGGGCAAAATGCTGGTGCAGGTTGTACCTTTGCCTCTAGCATTGCCAGTCACCTAGTCAAAGGTGATGAACTTTTACCAGCAGTAGAAAGCTCTAAGGCTTTCGTTTACCGTGCCATTGCACAAGCAGATCAGTATGGAGTAAGACAATATGAAGCAAACAAAAACAACTAAAATTGCCCTTGTATCCCTATTAACCGCCCTTTCTGTGGTTCTAGGTTATTTCTTAAAAATTCCAACACCGACAGGCATTCTAACTCTTTTAGATGCGGGTGTCTTCTTTGCGGCCTTTTACTTTAGTAGTCGTGAAGGGGTTGTAGTCGGAGGACTAGCAGGTTTCTTGATTGATCTCTTATCAGGCTATCCTCAGTGGATGTTCTTTAGCTTGGTTAACCATGGCTTGCAGGGATTTTTCGCAGGATTTAAAGGAAAAACTCAGTGGTTAGGCCTTATCTTAGCAACGATTGCCATGGTAGGGGGTTACGCCTTGGGTTCTACTTTGATGAATGGCTGGGCTGCAGCCCTACCAGAAATTCTACCAAATTTCATGCAAAATATCGTGGGAATGGTTGTAGGGTTTGTGCTTAGTAAAAGTATCAAGAAGATTAAGTAAAGAGGATGAGTCAAAAGTCTTTCAAATAAGAAAAACGCATAGTATCAGGTGTTGAAAAACCTTGATACTATGCGTTTTATTGTGGGAAGATTTTATACTCTTCTAAAATCTCTTCAAACCACGTCAGCGTCGCCTTACCGTACTCAAGTACAGCTTGCGGCTAGCTTCCTAGTTTGCTTTTTGATTTTCATTGAGTATTAGATGAATATTAATCAAAATAAAGCAAGTCTTTGCTGGTGCTTGTAAAGAGGTCGAAGCCATCCTTGGTAACAACACCGCAGTCTTCAATACGGACACCGACTTTACCAGGGATATAGATCCCTGGTTCAACAGAGAAGCACATGCCTTCTTCGATGACCATGTCGTTTCCTTCCATGATAGATGGGAATTCGTGGACATCCATACCGATACCGTGACCAAGACGGTGGTTGAAGTACTCACCGTAACCAGCTTTTTCGATGACCTCACGGGCAGCGCGGTCCACTTCATGGGCAGTCACACCTGGTTTGATAAAGTCAAGAGCAGCTTGTTGGGCTTCAAGAGTCAGGTTGTAAATGTCTTTCTTGAATTGGTCAGGTTTGCCGACAGCGACCGTACGAGTCATATCTGAAGCATAGCCGTTGACTAGAACACCAAGGTCAAAGAGGAGAAGGGCGTCATTTTCAACCTTGTTTGCTGCTGGAATACCGTGTGGATTTGCAGCATTATCACCAGTCAAGACCATGGTATCAAAACTCATTTCATAACCTTCACGTTTCATGGCAAAGTCGATTTGGGCGATGATATCTGTCTCTGTCTTATCAAGAGAAATATTATCAAAACCAACTTTTACAGCTTTATCAGCATAGAGACCTGCAACCATCATTTTTTGCACTTCGTCAGCTGATTTGATGAGGCGCATGCGTTGGATGCGAGGAGTGAGGTTGTCAAACTCAGCAGTTTCAAAAACGGTTTTCAAGCCATGGTATTTGGTCAAGATAAGATTGTCAAACTCAACAGCGACACGTTTGAAGTCAAGTTGTGGAAGAGCATGTTTCATTTTTTGCCATGGATTTTCAGAATCTACATAGCCCACAACTGGGAAGGAAACAGTGCTAGTAGCACGCTCAACCTCAAGGGCTGGGACAAAGAGGAGGGGTTCCTGATCCGCTAGGACAAAAAGGAACATTTGGCGTTCATGGGGATCACTGTAAAAACCAGTGAGGT
This sequence comes from bacterium, assembly GCA_905221165.1. GTDB lineage: Bacteria > Bacillota > Bacilli > Lactobacillales > Streptococcaceae > Streptococcus. The sequence goes on along the minus strand of CAJNCC010000005.1, from coordinate 98,790 downwards.
AATTGATTGTGACGGGGTCAGATACGACAGCGACGTCTAGTTTTTCTGATTCAAGATATGTTACGATTTGTTGTAATTTAGACATATGCTACCTTCTTTCTACCCCTCTATTTTGGCAAAAAAAGAGAGAAAATGCAAGGAAGAAGGGTAAAAGAAAAGACAAAAAAACTCCGACAAGATAACGGAGTTCTTTGATATGGTTTTTCTTGGTTTAAGAAAAGTCAGCCTTGCTTTTGACGTCGCTGTATTCCTCAGCGATTTCTTGGCTGAGAATGTCTTCATAGGCAGGGAGTTGGATGTCCTGACCATATTTCTTCTTGAGGGCTGTAGTGACTAGGCGATAAGCTAGATTGGCATTGCGAGAGAGGATAGGCCCGTGGAAGTAGGATCCAAAGACATTCTTATAATGAACCCCTTCGCCGACCTTTTCTTCGTTATTTCCATTTCCATAGACAACCTGTCCCAGTGGTTTTTGATCATCTGAGAGGAAGGTACGGCCCTGATGATTTTCAAAACCATAGTAGGTTTCATCGAAATCTTCATTGTGAATCTTGATGTCACCGATAAAGCGGTTGTTGGTTTGGTTGAGGGTGTAGTGGCCCATGACACCTAGCCCTTCGATACGTCTTCCTGAAGCTTCAATATAATATTGACCCAATAGTTGGAAACCACCGCAGATAGCCAGAACCACACCGTCGTTTTGGATGTAGTTGTCAATGCTTTCTTTTTTGGCAGGTAGGTCGTCTGCAATAATACTTTGTTCAAAGTCTTGACCGCCACCGAAAAAGGCGATGTCGTAGTGATTTTCATCAAAATCATCATGGAGAGAAACGATGTCAACGGTCACATGGGCTCCCAGTTTTTCAGCAACATACTTGAGCATGAGGATGTTTCCATTGTCCCCGTAGGTATTCATGAGGTTACCGTAGAGGTGGGCAATGTTGAGCTGATAAGGATAAATGCCATCTTTTGAGGAAAGTGAAGTATAAACCATTAGTTCATCTCCTTTCTAACAATCTGACGACTAGCCAGCAGTTCGCGGAATTCAAGCATAGCAGTATAGGTAGCCAGGATATAGGCATGCTTGCAGTTTTGATTCTCAATTGTCTTAAGAACTTGTTCCAGATTGCTTGTTTCAGTGATTTTTTCAGCTGGATAGCCTGTTACTCGGAGGCGACGTGCGATTTCAGAGTGGCGAACACCGCCAGCGTTAATTTCTGGAATATCCATCTCAGTGATTTGTTCAAAATCAGCATCCCAAATCCAGCTTGTATCAATTCCGTCTGCATAGTTGGCATTTAGGAGGACAGATAGGCTAAATGGATAAGGAGCTAGTTTAATCATTTCGATAGCTTGGGTCGCACCGACTGGATTTTTAATCAAGACGAGGGTGCATTCCTTGTCACGGATATGGAAGGTTTCCTGGCGTCCAAAGACAGCACGGCTCTTATCAAATCCTTGCTTGATGAGTTGTGAATCTGCACCAAGGAAACGGGCAATAGCCACAGCAGCTAGGGCGTTGTAGATATTGTAGAGACCACCGATTTGAATACCGTATTCTTGTCCGTCAATGACAAAGCGAGAGCGATTGTTGGTTAACTCAACCAATTCTGTCAAGCGATAGTCGAGATCAGGACGTTTACATCCGCAGCCTTCACAGATATAGGCACCCAAGTTTGCATAGGTATTATGCTCATATTTGAGGATTCCTTGGCAGTCAGGACAGAGAATCCCTTCTGTATTATAGTGAGCCAGCTGGGCTGGTCCTTTCTCCAAGTCAAAACCAAAATACTGTACAGCATTTGGAATAGCTGGCTTGTAGAAAAGTGGACTGTCTCCATTAAGGAGAACAGTGGCAGTAGGCACCTTACGAATAGCATCCAAAATCATCTTGTAAGTTGTGTAAATCTCACCATAGCGGTCCATCTGGTCACGGAAGATATTCGTAATGACAAAAAGGCTTGGCTGGATATAGTCACAGATACGAGATAGACTGGCTTCATCGATTTCTAGAACGGCAATATTTTTCCCAGTTTTAGAAGATTTGGCTGTTAAGAAGGTTGTCGCAATTCCTGTAATCATGTTGGCACCGCTTGGGTTGGTCAGAACTTGACCATAAACCTCTTTTAAAATGCCGACAGTGAGGGCAGTTGTCAGGGTTTTTCCGTTGGTTCCAGTGACCACGACAATCTCGTAGTTCTTAGCAAGGTTTTGTAAAATATCTTTATCAAATTGAAGGGCGACTTTTCCTGGGAGCGTACTTCCACGGCCAAGACGGCTTAAAATGAAGTGGGAAGAGCGTCCAGCTAGGAGGCCCAAAGTAGTTTTTAATTTCATGTTTCTATTATATCATAAAAGAGGGAAAAGACAGATTTGAGATTTCGCAGAAGTAAAAACAGCCCAAAGAGGGCTGTTCGATACGATTAAATCTCAACTTAAATCGCAAACAAGTCATTCAAGTTCTCAGCCAAGGTTGGGTGAGTGAAGATTTGTTTTGTGAAGTAAGTGTAAGGAATCTTGTTGTCCATAGCAACAGTGATGATATTGATGATTTCTTGAGAACCTTCTGAGAAGATGCTTGCACCGAGAATTTCTTTTGTTTCAGTATTCACAACAGCTTTGAAAGCTCCGCGAAGGTCGCCATTTACATGACCACGAGGCATTGCTGCAACAGGAATTTCCTTAACAGCGTATGGAAGTTTCAAATCAGCTGCTTGGCTTTCAGTCAAACCGACTTGTGAAAGGGCAGGTGTGATAAACATGGTGTTTGGTACATTGAGACGGTCTTCAAGTGTGTAGCTGCCATCTCCAGCAAGGTAGCTGTAAACAACACGGAAGTCATCAAGTGAAATGTAAGTAAATTGAAGGCCACCGTTGACATCTCCAACTGCAAAGACACCAGGAACGTTTGTTTGACAATGTTTGTCTACTTTAATGGCACCACGTTCAGTTAGTTCAATATCTGTATTTTCAAGTTGAAGTGGTTCTACATTTGGTTTGCGTCCAGTTGCATAGAGAAGGGCATCGAAACGGTAAGTTTCGTTTTCAGTTACGACAAGCACTTGGTCACCGTCATTTTTAATTTCAGTAGTACGGATATTTTGAAGCAATTCAATACCGTCTTCTTCCATGTATTGTTTAGCAAGAGCTGCGATGGAAGGTTCTGCACGAGGAAGGAAAGTATCCAAGGCATCTAGGACTGTGACCTTGCTTCCAAGTTTGTTGTAAAGGCCGGCAAATTCAAGACCGATATTTCCACCACCAAGGACTCCAAGGTTTTCAGGTAATTTGTCCAAGTTTTGGATACCTGTTGAGTCAAAGACGTTTTTGCTTGTAGCCAGTCCAGGGATTGGCAAGACGTTTGAAACAGCACCAGTGTTGATGACGATTGTTTCAGCGGTCAGTTCTTTCTTTTCATCACTAGCTTGGATTTCGATGACTTTATTTGAAAGGAAGTGAGCTTCCGCATCAAAGATATCTACGCCTGTACCAGCAACAGTCGCATAGTTTTTACCGTTGAGGCGACCAGTGATAGTGTTTTTAGTAGCAATGACTTCTTCAAAAGACAAGTCTTTCTCAGCAGCAACTAGCAAAGTTTTAGTTGGGATACAACCAATGTTGATACAAGTTCCACCGTACATAGCTTTGCTACGTTCAATGAGGGCAACTTTTTTGCCAGCTGAAGCCAATTTACCAGCTAGTGTTTTACCAGCTTTACCAAATCCGATAACGATTAAATCATAAGTTAACATTTAGAGTTCCTCCTATTCGATTTTCATTCTAGCACAAGAAAAAAACTTTTGCACAATTCTGCTACGCTTTAAAAAAGTTTGTGAAATAGTGGAAAGTTTAACTTTATTCTCTCAGAAAAATCGTTTACATGACATTATCTGCGGATTAGGCTATCTTTTGCTTCTCTCTTGTGTTATACTAGATAGGTTGCAAAGAAAACAGTACTTTTCTTTTGTGGAAAAGAAGCAACACGATTTTATATCCAGTATATGAAAATACGTCATAAAAAGAAAAGTATAAACTAAGCCCTATAGGGTGGCTTCGCACCACCTTTAGAAAGAAGAATAACGTGAAATTTAATGAATTAAACTTGTCTGCTGATTTGCTAGCAGAGATTGAAAAAGCTGGTTTTGTAGAAGCCAGTCCTATCCAAGAACAAACTATTCCCTTGGCTCTTGAAGGTAAGGATGTTATCGGTCAAGCTCAGACTGGTACAGGAAAAACTGCAGCCTTTGGCTTGCCTACCCTTGAAAAAATCCGTACAGAAGAAGCGACCATCCAAGCCTTGATCATCGCTCCAACACGTGAACTTGCTGTCCAAAGTCAAGAAGAACTCTTCCGCTTTGGTCGTAGTAAGGGAGTCAAAGTCCGTTCAGTATATGGCGGATCAAGCATTGAAAAGCAAATTAAGGCTCTTAAATCTGGTGCCCATATCGTGGTGGGAACTCCAGGTCGCCTCTTGGACTTGATTAAACGCAAGGCCTTGAAATTACAAGATATTGAAACTCTTATCCTTGACGAAGCGGATGAAATGCTTAACATGGGCTTCCTTGAAGACATTGAAGCTATCATCTCCCGTGTCCCTGAAAGCCGTCAAACCTTGCTTTTCTCAGCAACTATGCCAGATGCCATCAAACGTATCGGTGTTCAGTTTATGAAAGAACCTGAGCATGTGAAGATTGCTGCTAAGGAATTAACAACAGAATTGGTTGACCAGTACTATATTCGTGTTAAAGAACAAGAAAAATTTGATACCATGACTCGTCTTATGGATGTGGAACAGCCTGAACTTGCTATCGTATTTGGTCGTACAAAACGCCGTGTAGATGAATTGACTCGTGGTTTGAAAATCCGTGGCTTCCGTGCAGAAGGAATTCATGGAGACCTAGACCAAAACAAACGTCTTCGTGTCCTTCGTGACTTTAAAAATGGCAATCTTGATGTTTTGGTTGCGACAGACGTTGCAGCGCGTGGCTTGGATATTTCAGGTGTGACCCATGTCTATAACTACGATATTCCACAAGATCCTGAAAGTTATGTTCACCGTATCGGTCGTACAGGTCGTGCTGGTAAGTCAGGTCAGTCTATTACTTTCGTATCACCAAATGAAATGGGCTACCTCCAAATCATTGAGAATTTGACCAAGAAACGCATGAAAGGTCTCAAACCTGCAAGTGCAGAAGAAGCCTTCCAAGCTAAAAAACACGTAGCTCTCAAGAAAATCGAACGTGATTTTGCAGATGAGACTATCCGTGCCAACTTTGAGAAATTTGGTAAGGATGCTTGTAAGCTAGCTGCCGAATTTACTCCAGAAGAATTGGCAATGTATATCTTGAGTCTGACTGTTCAAGATCCAGATAGTCTTCCTGAAGTGGAGATTGCACGTGAAAAACCACTGCCATTTAAACCATCAGGTAATGGATTCGGTGGTAAAGCTAAGGGAGGTCGTGGAGGCCGTCGTGGGGACGACCGTCGAGACCGTGATCGCCGTGGCAATGGTCGTCGTGATGATTTCAAAAAAGGAAGTCGTGGCAATGATCGTTTTGATAAGGAAAAACGTTATCGTAAGGATAATAAAAAACCACGCAATACTTCAAGTGAAAAGCAAACAGGCTTTGTTATTCGTAACAAGGGCGATAAATAAGAAAAAGCGGTTCAAAATGAATCGCTTTTTTATATAAGGAGACCGAATGGAAAAAGAAAGATAAATAAAATAGATATATTATCTTCTTGTAATATTATGATACACAAAAATAGGGAGCTTGTCAATAGAAAAGAAGCAATTTAATTAAAAATATTCTTGTTTTTTTAAATTGCAATTAAATAAGCAATTTTCAGATAATAATTGAAAATTCAAGCTGTTTATGTTATAATGATAGCGATTAAATTCGAGGTGAAAAATGGCACATTTATTAGAAAAAACTAGAAAAATTACTTCTATCCTGAAGCGCTCAGACGAGCAGTTGCAGGAAGAACTTCCCTACAATGCGATTACCCGTCAATTGGCAGATATTATTGACTGTAACGCCTGTATCGTCAATAGCAAGGGACGTCTCCTTGGCTATTTTATGCGTTACAAAACCAATACAGATCGTGTAGAGCAATTCTTCCAAACTAAAATTTTCCCAGATGACTACATTCAAGGTGCGAACATGATTTACGATACAGAAGCCAATCTGACAGTTGATCATGATTTAAGCATTTTTCCTGTGGAAAGTCGTGCCGACTTTCCAGATGGTTTGACGACTATTGCACCGATTCATGTATCAGGGATTCGACTTGGTTCTTTGATTATTTGGCGCAATGATAAAAAATTCGAAGACGAGGACTTGATTCTTGTTGAGATTGCGAGTACTGTTGTTGGGATTCAACTCCTTAATTTCCAACGTGAAGAAGATGAGAAAAATATTCGCCGCCGTACTGCTGTTACCATGGCGGTTAATACTCTGTCTTACTCCGAACTTCGTGCTGTTTCAGCAATTTTAGGGGAATTAAATGGAAATGAAGGCCAGTTGACTGCGTCAGTGATTGCAGACCGTATCGGAATCACCCGTTCTGTGATTGTCAATGCCCTTCGTAAACTTGAGTCGGCAGGGATTATTGAAAGTCGCTCACTTGGAATGAAGGGAACCTATCTTAAGGTCTTGATTTCAGATATTTTTGAAGAAGTGAAGAAAAGAGATTACTAATGACTAAGGCTTTAATTTCGATTGACTATACAGAAGATTTTGTTGCTGATAGTGGGAAGCTGACAGCAGGCGCTCCAGCTCAGGCGATTTCGGATGCCATCAGCAAGGTAACTCGATTAGCTTTTGAACGAGGAGATTACATCTTCTTTACCATTGATGCTCACGAAGAAAACGATTGTTTCCATCCAGAAAGCAAACTATTTCCTCCTCACAATTTGATTGGGACTAGTGGACGGAATTTATACGGAGATTTGGGGACCTTTTATCAAGAGCACGGTTCAGACAGTCGTGTCTTTTGGATGGATAAACGCCATTACTCTGCTTTTTCAGGGACTGACCTGGATATCCGTTTGAGAGAGCGGAGAGTGTCTACCGTTATCTTAACAGGTGTCTTGACGGATATCTGTGTCCTGCATACAGCTATAGATGCCTATAATCTAGGATATGATATCGAGATTGTTAAACCAGCTGTTGCTTCCATCTGTCCTGAAAATCACCAATTTGCCCTAGGTCATTTCAAAAATACACTCGGAGCTAAGTTAGTAGATGAAAATCTAAATGAACTTTCTGAGTAATTTGGTTGATGAAATGAAAAAAATTGAAAAAAAGTGTTGACAAGCATCCTAAAAGTTGATATACTAGTAAAGTAATCGACGCGGGGATGGCGGAATTGGCAGACGCGCAGGACTAAGGATCCTGTGACCGCTTTAGGTCGTGAGGGTTCAAGTCCCTCTCTCCGCATAGGATAAGAGTTAGCTTAAGCTAGCTCTTTTTTATCTAGTTCAAGTAGAGCAAAAAATTTTTGCTCTTTTTTTTGTATTTCATAAACATTTCATATTTGGATTTTATAATAGTCTTACAAATATGGAGGTGACAAATGAATCCAATCCAAAGAGCTTGGGCTTATGTCAGCAGAAAACGACTGAGAAGTTTTATTTTATTTCTGATTTTATTGGTCCTCTTGGCTGGAATTTCAGCCTGTTTGACTCTGATGAAGTCCAACAAAACAGTGGAAACCAATCTTTACAAATCACTCAATACCTCTTTTTCTATTAAGAAGATAGAAAATGGTCAGACATTCAAGTTGTCAGATCTAGCATCTGTAAGCAAGATTAAGGGACTGGAAAATGTTTCTCCTGAACTCGAGATGGTCGCAAAACTGAAAGACAAGGAAGTAGTGAGTGGTGAGCAGAGCGTAGAACGTGATGATTTGTCAGCAGCGGACAAGAATTTGGTTAGCTTAACGGCTCTTGAGGATTCATCCAAGGATGTGACCTTTACTAGCTCGGCTTTCAACCTAAAAGAAGGGCGACACCTTCAAAAAGGGGATGCAAAGAAAATCATCATCCACGAAGAGTTGGCTAAGAAGAATGGTCTTTCGCTTCATGACAAGATTCGCTTGGATGCTGGACAGTCAGAATCTGGAAAAGGGCAAACAGTAGATTTTGAGATTGTTGGCATCTTTTCTGGTAAAAAACAAGAAAAATTTACAGGCTTGTCTTCTGACTTCAGTGAAAATCAAGTCTTTACAGACTATGAAAGTAGCCAGACCCTTTTGGGAAATAGTGAAGCTCAAGTCAGTGCAGCGCGCTTCTATGTAGAAAATCCTAAGGAAATGGACGGACTCATGAAGCAGGTAGAAAACTTGTCTTTGGAAAATCAAGGCTATCAAGTCGAAAAGGAAAATAAGGCTTTTGAACAAATCAAGGATTCAGTTGCAACCTTCCAAACCTTTCTGACCATTTTCCTTTATGGGATGTTGATAGCAGGAGCAGGGGCCTTAATTCTTGTTTTGTCTCTCTGGTTGAGAGAAAGGGTCTACGAAGTGGGAATTTTACTGGCACTTGGCAAAGGCAAAAGCTCGATCTTCCTACAGTTCTGTTTAGAGGTGGTTTTGGTATCTCTCGGAGCTTTGCTTCCATCCTTTATCGCTGGAAATGCCATTACATCCTATCTGCTCCAAACTGTCCTAGCAAGTGGGGATCAGGCAAGCTTACAAGATACACTAGCCAAAGCAAGCAGTCTATCAACCAGCATCCTATCTTTTGCAGAATCCTATGTTTTTCTAGTTCTGCTTAGTTGCTTATCTGTAGCCCTTTGTTTCCTATTCTTATTTAGAAAATCGCCGAAAGAAATTTTATCATCTATTAGTTAAGAAGGAGAAATCATGACTTTATTACAATTACAAGATGTTACCTACCGTTATAAGAACACTGCTGAAGCAGTCCTATATCAGATCAATTATAATTTTGAACCCGGAAAATTTTACAGTATTATTGGTGAGTCAGGAGCAGGAAAATCCACACTCTTGTCTCTACTGGCTGGTCTAGATAGTCCTGTTGAAGGGTCTATCCTTTTTCAAGGAGAGGACATTCGTAAGAAGGGCTATTCTTACCATCGCATGCACCATATTTCCCTGGTCTTTCAAAATTATAACTTGATAGATTATCTTTCTCCACTGGAAAATATCCGCTTGGTCAACAAAAAGGCAAGCAAGGATACACTGCTTGAGCTTGGTTTGGATGAAAGTCAGATCAAGCGGAATGTTCTCCAGTTATCGGGTGGCCAACAACAACGTGTTGCCATTGCTCGTAGTTTGGTCTCAGAAGCTCCAGTTATTCTAGCGGATGAGCCAACGGGAAATCTGGACCCTAAAACTGCTGGAGATATTATCGAACTGCTCAAATCACTTGCCCAGAAAACAGGTAAATGTGTCATCGTCGTAACCCATAGCAAAGAAGTGGCACAAGCGTCAGATATTACACTTGAGTTGAAAGATAAGAAACTAACTGAAACTCGCAATACGACGAAATAATATGAGCTTTTTCTGTTAGAACTATAAAATAGAACAAATTCTAGAAAGGGAATATATGTTACACAACGCATTTGCCTATGTTACAAGGAAGTTTTTCAAATCGATTGTCATCTTCCTGATTATTCTCCTCATGGCGAGCTTGAGTTTGGTCGGCTTGTCAATCAAGGGAGCTACTGCCAAAGCTTCTCAGGAGACCTTTAAAAATATCACCAACAGCTTCTCCATGCAAATCAATCGTCGCGTCAATCAAGGAACGCCACGTGGTGCTGGGAATATCAAGGGTGAAGATATCAAAAAAATCACCGAAAACAAGGCCATTGAGTCTTATGTGAAACGCATCAACGCTATCGGAGATTTGACTGGATATGAACTCATCGAAACGCCAGAAACCAAGAAAAATCTGACACCTGACCGTGCCAAACATTTTGGAAGTAGCTTGATGATTACAGGTGTCAATGACTCCTCTAAAGAAGACAAGTTTGTCTCTGGTTCTTATAAACTGGTCGAAGGAGAGCACTTAACAAACGACGATAAGGACAAGATCCTCCTGCACAAGGACTTGGCAGCCAAACACGGCTGGAAAGTAGGCGATAAGGTCAAACTGGATTCCAATGTCTACGATGCAGACAATGAAAAAGGAGCCAAGGAAACAGTCGAAGTGACAATCAAGGGACTCTTTGATGGTCACAATAAGTCGGCAGTAACCTACTCACAAGAACTCTATGAAAACACAGCTATTACAGATATTCATACTGCTGCAAAACTTTATGGATACACAGAAGACACAGCTATTTATGGGGACGCAACCTTCTTTGTAACAGCGGACAAGAACTTGGATGATGTTATGAAAGAGTTGAATGGTATCAGCGGTATCAACTGGAAGAGCTACACACTGGTGAAGAGCTCGTCTAACTACCCAGCTCTTGAGCAATCCATTTCTGGTATGTACAAGATGGCCAATCTCCTCTTCTGGGGTAGCTTGAGTTTCTCAGTTCTTCTCCTTGCCCTCTTGCTCAGCCTTTGGATTAACGCTCGTCGCAAGGAAGTGGGTATTCTCCTCTCTATCGGTCTCAAGCAGGCAAGTATCTTGGGTCAATTCATTACTGAATCGATTTTGATTGCAATCCCTGCTCTTGTTTCTGCTTACTTCTTAGCTACTTACACAGCGCGTGCAATCGGAAACACTGTCCTAGCCAATGTTACTTCAGGTGTTGCCAAACAGGCTAGCAAGGCGGCTCAAGCCTCTAACCTTGGTGGTGGTGCAGAAGTAGATGGTTTTAGTAAGACCTTGTCGAGCCTAGATATTTCTATTCAGACATCAGACTTTATCATCGTCTTTGTCCTTGCCTTGGTTCTAGTGGTTCTCGTTATGGCGCTTGCTTCAAGCAATCTCCTTAGAAAACAACCAAAAGAACTCTTGCTGGATAGTGAATAACAAACTTGCTACCTATTCTCTCCTAAATGGGGTATAATATAGGTAGCATTTTTATCTATTTTATCTTGATAAGGCCTCTTTCTTTCAAGATGAAATTGAGATGATTTACAAGAAATTTAAAGGAATGTGAAACGTTTTTTCTATGAAAATTTTAATTGTAGAAGATGAAGAGATGATCCGTGAGGGGATCAGTGATTATTTGACGGATTGTGGTTATGAAACCATTGAGGCTGCAGATGGGCAAGAAGCCTTAGAAAAATTTTCCAGCTATGAGGTGGCCTTAGTTTTACTAGATATCCAGATGCCTAAGCTCAATGGTCTGGAAGTCCTAGCTGAGATTCGCAAAACCAGCCAAGTTCCTGTCTTGATGCTGACCGCCTTTCAGGATGAAGAATACAAGATGAGTGCCTTTGCCTCTCTGGCAGATGGCTATCTAGAAAAACCCTTCTCCCTCTCCCTCTTAAAAGTGAGGGTAGACGCAATTTTCAAGCGCTACTATGACACAGGACGCGTCTTTTCTTACAAGGATACCAAGGTGGATTTTGAAAGTTACAGTGCCAGCCTAGCAGGTGAGGAAGTAGCTATCAATGCCAAAGAGTTGGAAATTCTTGATTATTTGGTTAAAAATGAAGGACGAGCCTTGACTCGTTCTCAGATTATCGATGCGGTCTGGAAGGCGACAGATGAGGTCCCCTTTGACCGTGTCATCGATGTTTATATCAAGGAATTGCGGAAAAAGCTAGACTTGGATTGTATCCTCACTGTGCGCAATGTTGGTTATAAATTGGAGCGAAAATGAAACGAACAGGTTTATTTACAAAGATATTTATCTATACCTTCTCGATATTTAGTGTTCTGGTTATCTGCCTTCATTTAGCCATTTATTTTCTCTTTCCCTCGACTTATCTGAGCCACCGTCAGGAAACCATTGGCCAGAAAGCGACAGCCATTGCCCAGTCCCTAGAAGGGAAGGATAGGCAGAGCATCGAGCAAGTGTTAGACTTGTATTCCCAGACTAGTGATATCAAGGGGGCCGTTAAGGGCGAGATGACCGAGGACAAGTTAGAAGTCAAGGACAGCCTTCCTCTGGATACGGACCGTCAGACCACCTCTCTCTTTATTGAGGAGCGCGAGGTGACAACGCAGGACGGTGGTACCATGACTCTCCAGTTTCTAGCTTCCATGGATTTACAAAAGGAAGCAGAGCAAATCAGTCTCCAGTTTCTTCCCTATACCTTGTTGGCATCCTTTCTGATTTCTCTTTTGGTAGCCTACATCTATGCTCGGACCATTGTGGCCCCTATTTTGGAAATCAAGCGGGTGACCCGACGGATGATGGATTTGGATTCCCAAGTGCGATTGCGCGTGGATTCTAAGGATGAGATTGGTGATCTCAAGGAACAAATCAATAGCCTTTACCAGCATCTTTTGACTGTTATTGCGGACTTGCATGACAAGAATGAAGCTATTCTCCAGCTGGAAAAGATGAAGGTCGAATTCCTACGAGGGGCTTCTCATGAATTGAAAACACCTCTGGCTAGTTTGAAAATCCTGATCGAAAACATGAAAGAAAATGTCGGGCGTTATAAGGACAGAGACCGCTATCTGGGAGTTGCTTTGGGGATTGTAGATGAGCTCAATCACCACGTTCTCCAGATACTTTCTCTCTCGTCTGTGCAGGAATTGCGAGATGATAGGCAACAAATTGACTTATACCAGATGACGCAAAGTCTGGTTAAGGATTATGCCTTACTAGCCAAGGATAGAGAGCTCCAGATAGACAATAGTTTGACTCATCAGCAGGCTTATCTAAACCCATCTGTCATGAAGTTGATTCTGTCTAACCTCATCAGCAATGCTATTAAGCACTCTGTTCCAGGTGGCTTAGTTCGCATTGGAGAAAGAGAAGGAGAACTCTTTATCGAAAATAGCTGTAGTCCTGAAGAACAAGAAAAACTGGCCCAGTCTTTTTCTAACAATGCTAGTCGCAAGGCCAAGGGGTCTGGGATGGGGCTCTTTGTGGTCAAAAGTCTATTAGAACATGAAAAATTACCTTATCGTTTTGAGATGCAGGAGAATCGTTTGACTTTCTTTATAGCTTTTCCAAAAGTCGCTCAAGACTAGGGATAGAAAGGGTTTACATAGATGAAGCTAGAAGAAATTCAATCGAAACTGCGGGAAAAACTAGATTTTTTTGTCAAAAAGTGATAAAATGAACAATGTAAATGGGATGACCCATAAAAATATACAGGAGGCCTGATAAAATGGCAATCGTTTCAGCAGAAAAATTTGTCCAAGCAGCTCGTGACAACGGTTATGCAGTTGGTGGATTTAACACAAACAACCTTGAGTGGACTCAAGCTATCTTGCGCGCAGCAGAAGCTAAAAAAGCTCCAGTTTTGATCCAAACTTCAATGGGTGCTGCTAAATACATGGGTGGTTACAAAGTTGCTCGCAACTTGATCGCTAACCTTGTTGAATCAATGGGTATCACTGTACCAGTAGCTATCCACCTTGACCACGGTCACTATGAAGATGCACTTGAGTGTATCGAAGTTGGTTACACTTCAATCATGTTTGATGGTTCACACCTTCCAGTTGAAGAAAACCTTAAATTGGCTAAAGACGTTGTTGAAAAAGCACACGCTAAAGGTATCTCAGTAGAAGCTGAAGTTGGTACTATCGGTGGTGAAGAAGACGGAATCATCGGTAAAGGTGAATTGGCTCCGATCGAAGACGCTAAAGCAATGGTTGAAACTGGTATTGATTTCTTGGCAGCTGGTATCGGTAACATCCACGGTCCTTACCCAGCAAACTGGGAAGGTCTTGACCTTGACCACTTGCAAAAATTGACAGAAGCTCTTCCAGGATTCCCAATCGTATTGCACGGTGGATCAGGTATTCCTGATGAGCAAATCCAAGCAGCTATCAAACTTGGTGTTGCGAAAGTTAACGTTAACACTGAATGCCAAATCGCATTCGCTAACGCAACTCGTAAATTTGCTCGTGACTACGAAGCAAACGAAGCAGAATACGACAAGAAAAAACTCTTCGACCCACGTAAATTCTTGGCTGACGGTGTAAAAGCTATCCAAGCATCAGTTGAAGAACGTATCGACGTATTCGGTTCAGAAGGTAAAGCTTAATCTAGCTGAACAATACAGAAAGAACCTGCCCATTGGGTGGGTTTTTTGATTAAACAAAAATTTATTATTATATAAATAAAAAATAAGCGAAAAACGATTAGATGATTGATCGTCTTTTGCTTATTGTTTTATTTTTTCAAAATAAATATTATTTCTTATCTTTTGAGTTCATTAAGGCTGCAACAACTGGTGCCCCAATAATTGCAGCAAGTGATCCTATGACTGTAGCAGCATTTTTGACAGTAGATGTGGTTGCAATTAATGAAGATGCTTCACTAATTTGTTCAAAATCTAACGATTTATTCTCAGATACTGCATATTTTTCTGATTCATCAAATAAATTTAGCAACATTTCTGCTCTATCAGCTCTGTCTGGATCTGTCGTTTTTAAATTTTCAATTTCAAAATCTATTACGGTACGTAATGCAATATAGTGGAGTTTTGTTAATCTACTATTTTGAGTTTCAAGATTGCTGATGGTTTGTTTAGTTACTCCTATAAGGTTTCCAAGATCTGAACTTGTCCAATTCAAAATCTCTCTAATAGCTTTTAGGTTATTTTGTAGAATTAATCTTGTATCTTCAGTTGATGGATATTTTTCTTTTAACATATCTTCTTACCTATAATTTTCTATTTCTATTATAACAAAAATAAAATATAATTTAAATAGTTGTCTACGATAAAATAGTTTACGTTGACAAAAATAAAATATTTATATAAAATAATTGACATATTAAAAATATTGTACTATACTATATTTAACTAAATAAGAGGAGAAGTAGAATTTAATTTAGATAATTATAGTAAAACTATTTTAAAAAAATTAAGAGGTGTGTTTTTATGGATATTCAATTGGCGTTTATTTTATTGTTAATTTCTTTGTGTATCTTTCTATTGGTTAGAAAGAACATAATTACAAAAAAGTTTACGGACTTTTTGATAAGCAATAAAGGACCAGAAATAGATTTCATAGAATCTGGAGACTTAAGTGTCTTAGAATGTGCAAAAATACTGAACAAAAAATATAGAATTGGAATAGTTAATGCATATATAATTGTTTGTTCAATTAAAGCAAGTTAATTTTATATAAAGTAAAGGAGTGTTACAATGGATGAACTTGTAAAAAAAATAGCAGCTTTTGGTTTACCTGGTGTAGTACTAATGATAGCTATGAGTGCGACAGGATTAGCAGGTGGAGCAGCATTGACAGCAGCCTTAGCTGCGCTTGGACCTTTTGGTATGCTTGGAGGAATAGCTCTTTTAGCAACTATTGGTTTATTAGCCGATAAAATAGCAGAAGTAGGTTATGAAGAAGTCACAAAACTTGTTCTTAAAGAACATCTTAAAACATCTTCTAAGGAAGAAACTATTGAATTGGTAAAAAAATATCCAATTACAAGATCAATGAAATTAAAAATTATAGATTACATTGAAAATTTTAATGAAAATTAAAAAGAGGTAATATTATGTCAAAATTATATACGTGCGAAGAATGTGGTGGAGAGTTCACTAAGAGAGAGCTTAATTGGGATGGTAGCGATCATATTGATGGAGTTTACTATTGCAAAGACTGCTTTCGTTTTCTAGAACAATGTGGGATTGATGCGATGGATCCTGATGGATTTGGATACGATGATTATGGTAATTGGGATCCAGAACGTTTAGGTTTTTAGATTTTTATGGGTTTTAACATACTAAATTAGAAATATTTTACTTTATATCTATCCTGCCCATCGGGCAGGTTTTTTGATGTTTTAAGGAAACAATTAAACTATAATTTTTGATTAAAAATACCACTTTAAGAGAAAAATTTTCAATTTCATAAACTTTAGGCAAACGCTTGCATTCTAGTTTTTATTGGACTATAATAGGTTGGTATAGAGCATTCTGTAATAATAAAATGTAGCAGGTTTAGAAAGTAAGGATTTAGAATATTTGTAGTCAAAAACACAATGTTGCTATTCCTTACGATAGGGAGATAGATATGGCAATGATAGAAGTAGAACATCTTCAGAAAAATTTTGTGAAGACTGTTAAGGAACCGGGCTTGAAGGGGGCTTTGCGCTCCTTTATTCATCCTGAAAAACAGACCTTTGAAGCGGTCAAAGATTTGACCTTTGAGGTGCCAAAAGGGCAAATTTTGGGCTTTATCGGTGCTAATGGTGCTGGGAAGTCGACAACCATTAAAATGCTGACCGGGATTTTGAAACCGACATCTGGTTTTTGTCGGATTAATGGCAAAATTCCCCAGGACAATCGCCAAGATTATGTCAAGGATATTGGGGTTGTTTTTGGGCAAAGAACCCAGCTATGGTGGGATTTGGCCCTGCAAGAGACCTACACGGTCTTAAAAGAAATTTACGATGTGCCAGACTCGCTTTTTCATAAGCGTATGGACTTTTTGAATGAAGTCTTGGATTTGAAGGAATTTATCAAGGATCCCGTGCGAACTCTTTCATTGGGACAACGGATGCGAGCGGATATTGCAGCTTCCTTGCTTCATAATCCCAAGGTTCTCTTTTTAGATGAGCCGACCATTGGTTTGGACGTTTCGGTCAAGGATAATATTCGTCGGGCTATTACCCAAATCAATCAAGAGGAAGAGACAACTATTCTCTTGACCACTCATGATTTGAGTGATATTGAGCAACTTTGTGATCGGATTTTCATGATAGACAAGGGGCAGGAGATTTTTGATGGAACGGTTAGTCAGCTCAAGGAGACCTTTGGCAAGATGAAGACTCTTTCTTTTGAACTGCTACCAGGTCAAGGTCATCTCGTCTCTTACTATGAAGGATTTTCGGATATGACTATTGATAGACAAGGGAATAGTCTCAACATTGAATTCGATAGTTCTCGCTACCAGTCAGCTGACATTATCAAACAAACCCTGTCTGATTTTGAAATCCGCGATTTGAAGATGATGGATACGGATATTGAGGATATTATCCGCCGCTTCTATCGAAAGGAGCTCTAAAATGGTCAAATTGTGGAGACGTTATAAACCCTTTATCAATGCAGGTGTTCAGGAATTGATCACCTATCGAGTTAACTTTATTCTTTATCGGATTGGGGATGTCATGGGGGCTTTTGTGGCCTTTTATCTCTGGAAGGCTGTCTTTGATTCCTCTCAGGAGTCTTTAATTCAGGGCTTCAGTATGGCCGATATCACCCTCTACATCATCATGAGTTTTGTGACCAATCTTCTGACTAGGTCTGATAGCTCCTTTATGATTGGGGAGGAGGTCAAGGATGGTTCCATTATCATGCGTTTGTTGAGACCAGTGCATTTTGCGGCTTCTTATCTCTTCACCGAGCTTGGTTCCAAGTGGTTGATTTTTATCAGTGTCGGACTTCCATTTTTAAGTGTCATTGTGTTGATGAAAATCATATCTGGGCAAGGGATTGTAGAAGTGCTGGGATTAACTGTCCTTTATCTCTTTAGCTTAACGATCGCCTATCTGATTAACTTTTTCTTTAATATTTGCTTTGGATTTTCAGCCTTTGTGTTTAAAAATCTATGGGGTTCCAATCTACTAAAGACTTCCATAGTGGCCTTTATGTCTGGAAGTTTGATTCCCTTGGCTTTCTTTCCAAAGGTTGTTGCAGATATTCTGTCCTTCTTGCCTTTTTCATCCTTGATTTATACCCCAGTCATGATCATTGTTGGGAAATACGATGCCAGTCAGATTGTCCAGGCGCTTTTACTCCAGTTTTTCTGGCTCTTAGTGATGGTGGGCTTGTCTCAGTTGATTTGGAAACGAGTCCAGTCATTTATCACCATTCAAGGAGGTTAGTATGAAAAAATATCAACGCATGCATCTGATTTTTATCAGACAATATATCAAGCAAATCATGGAATACAAGGTGGATTTTGTGGTTGGAGTACTGGGAGTATTTCTGACTCAAGGCTTGAATCTCTTGTTTCTCAATGTCATCTTTCAACACATCCCATCCCTGGAAGATTGGACTTTTCAAGAAATTGCCTTTATATATGGTTTTTCTTTGATTCCCAAGGGATTGGACCATCTCTTTTTTGATAATCTCTGGGCACTGGGGCAACGCTTGGTGCGAAAAGGAGAATTTGATAAGTATCTGACACGTCCTATCAATCCTCTCTTTCACATTCTAGTCGAAACTTTTCAGATTGATGCCTTGGGCGAACTATTGGTCGGTGGAATTTTACTAGCGACAACAGTATCAAGCATTGCTTGGACTTTTCCAAAATTCTTGCTTTTCCTAGTCTGTATTCCTTTTGCGACCTTGATTTATACTTCCTTGAAAATCGCCACAGCCAGCATCGCTTTTTGGACCAAGCAATCAGGAGCTATGATTTACATTTTCTATATGTTCAATGACTTTGCCAAGTACCCGATTTCGATTTACAATTCGCTCCTTCGATGGTTGATTAGCTTTATCGTGCCATTTGCCTTTACGGCCTATTATCCTGCTAGCTATTTCTTACAGGACAAGGATATGTTCTTTAACATCGGAGGTTTGATGTTGATTTCCCTTGTCTTCTTTGTCATTTCCCTTAAACTTTGGGATAGGGGCTTGGATGCCTACGAAAGTGCAGGTTCTTAGCATAGATGTTATCAAAGCCTTGTCTCAGGACAGGCTTTTTCTAATAGAGATGAAAATTTCTTGACACCTATTATCAGAGCGCTATACTGTAAGTGTAATCACCGATTTAGCTTATACTTTTCGAAAATCTCTTCAAACCACGTCAGCTTCGCCTTACCGTATATATGTTACTGACTTCGTCAGTTCTATCTACAACCTAAAAGCAGTGCTTTTAGCAACCTGTGGCTAGCTTCCTAGTTTGTTCTTTGATTTTCATTGAGTATTAGTTGCTAGAGCAAGGCACTCGTAAAGCCTAGGTCACAGGTGAACAAATGACTGAGGATTTGAAAAAAATTTTTTGATATGTAGAAAATAACCGTTAAGCCTAGTTCTTATCGGTTATTTATGTTGTTAAATAGCATTGTTATTGCATCAATTATGTCTATTTTTGTGATTCTAGTAGTGCTTCAACTTGGTTGCTACTATTTTTGATGGTGTGAATGTGCTGATAATGTATCTTAGTTAAGTACGAAATTTTTATATCTTTTTTAACACATGTTAAAAATAAAATTAATAGACCTTAATTTTTCTTGACTTAAATTTTTTTAATTGATATACTATTTTTCAGAGAGCTAACAATTATATATAAATGTACTACTCTATTTCCTAGATAACACTGAGTAAAACTTTTTATAACAAAGGCTAGCAAAGTTAAAGTTTTCTATCTATTGGAAGTTAAATAAATATGTAAGGAATTAAAATGAAAAAAAGTACAGTATTGTCACTAACCACAGCTGCAGTTATTTTAGCAGCATATGTCCCTAATGAGGTAGTCTTAGCAGATACATCTAGCTCTGAAGATGCTTTAAATATCTCTGATAAAGAAAAAGTAGTAGATAAACAAAAAGAAAACAAAGAAAAACATGAAGATATTTATAATGCTATAGAAACTTCAAAGGATACTGAAGAGAAGAAAACAACAGTTATTGAGGAAAAAGAAGTTGTTAGTAAAGAATCTGTGATAGACAATAAAACTAACAATGAAAAAGCAACAATCAAAAAAGAAGATTCCAATCAATACAAAGGAGATAATGCAGCCCCATCTGCAAGTAAAGACACAGAAAGTCGCAAAAAAGAAGATAGACTTGTCTATATTGCTGAATTTAAAGATAAAGAATCTGGAGAAAAAGCAATCAAGGAACTATCAAATCTTAAGAATACAAAAGTTTTATATACTTATGATAGAATTTTTAACGGTAGCGCTATTGAAACAACCAAAGATACTCTGGACAAAATTAAACTAATAGAAGGTATTTCATCGGTTGAACGATCACAAAAAGTCCAACCTATGATGAATCATGCTAGAAAAGAAATTGGAGTTGAAGAGGCAATCGATTACCTAAAATCTATCAATGCACCATTTGGTAAAAATTTTGATGGTAGAGGTATGGTCATTTCAAACATCGATACGGGGACAGATTATAGGCATAAGGCTATGAGAATCGATGATGATGCCAAAGGCTCAATGAAATTCAAAAAAGAAGACTTAAAAGGTACTGATAAAAATTTCTGGTTGAGTGATAAAATTCCTCATGCTTTCAATTATTATAATGGTGGTAAAATTACTGTAGAAAAAGCTGATGATGGAAGCGATTATTTTGATCCACATGGGATGCATATTGCAGGGATTCTTGCGGGAAATGATACTGAAAAAGATATCAAAAACTTTAACGGAATAGATGGAATTGCTCCTAATGCACAGATCTTCTCTTATAAAATGTACTCTGACGCAGGATCTGGCTTCGCAGGGGATGAAACAATGTTTCATGCTATTGAAGATTCGATCAAACACAATGTCGATGTTGTTTCGGTATCATCTGGCTTTACAGGAACAGGTCTTGTAGGTGAGAAATATTGGCAAGCTATTAGAGCGTTAAGAAAAGCAGGCATTCCAATGGTCGTAGCTACAGGTAACTATGCAACTTCTGCTTCAAGTTCTTCATGGGATTTAGTGGCAAATAATAATCTGAAAATGACAGATACTGGAAATGTAACACGAACTGCAGCACATGAAGATGCGATAGCAGTTGCTTCTGCTAAAAATCAAACAGTTGAGTTTGATAAAGTTAAGATTGGAGGAGAAAGTTTTAAATACAGAAATATAGGGGCCTTTTTCGATAAGAATAAAATCATAACAAACGAAGATGGTTCAAAAGCTCCTAGTAAATTGAAATTTGTATATATAGGCAAAGGTCAAGACCAAGATTTGATAGGTTTGGATCTTAAGGGCAAAATTGCAGTAATGGATAGAATTTATACAAAGGATTTAAAAAATGCTTTTAAACGAGCAACGGATAAGGGCGCACGCGCCATTATGGTTGTAAATACTGTAAATTACTACAATAGAGATAATTGGACAGAGCTCCCAGCTATGGGATATGAGGAGGATGAAGGAACTACTAGTCAAGTGTTTTCAATTTCAGGAGATGATGGTGTAAAGTTATGGAACATGATTAACCCTGATAAAAAAACTAAAGTCAAAAGAAATAATAAAGAAGATTTTAAAGATAAATTGGAGCAATACTATCCAATTGATATGGCAAGCTATAATTCTAATAAACCGAATGTAGGTGATGAAAAAGAAATTGACTTTAAGTTTGCACCTGACACCGACAAAGAACTGTATAAAGAAGATATCATAGTTCCAGCAGGGTCCACATCTTGGGGACCGAGAACAGATTTACTTTTAAAACCGGATGTTTCAGCACCTGGTAAAAACATTAAATCCACTCTTAATGTCATTAATGGGAAATCAACTTATGGCTATATGTCAGGAACTAGTATGGCAACTCCAGTTGTAGCAGCTTCTACTGTTTTGATTAGGCCAAAGTTAAAGGAAATGCTTGAAAGACCTGTATTGAAAAATCTTAAGGGAGATGACAAAATAGATCTTACAAGTCTTACAAAAATAGCCCTACAAAATACTGCACGTCCTATGATGGATGCGACTTCTTGGAAAGAAAAAAGTCAATACTTTGCATCACCTAGACAACAGGGGGCAGGGCTAATTAATGTTGCCAATGCATTGAGAAATGAAGTCGTAGCGACTTTCAAAAACACAGATTCTAAAGGTTTAGTAAACTCTTATGGTTCTATTTCTCTTAAAGAAATAAAAGGAGATAAAAAATATTTTACAATTAAGCTTCACAATACATCAAACAGACCTTTGACCTTTAAAGTTTCAGCATCAACCGTAACTACAGATGCTCTAACTGACAGACTCAAACTGGATGAAACATACAAAGATGAAAAATCTCCAGATGGGAAGCAAATTGTTCCAGAAATCCACCCAGAAAAAATCAAAGGAGCAAATATCACATTTGAGCATGATACTTTCACTATAAGCCCAAATTCTAGCTTTGATTTAAATGCTGTTATAAACGTTGGAGAGGCTAAAAATAAAAATAAATTTGTAGAATCATTTATTCATTTTGAGTCAGTGGAAGAAATGGAAGCTCTAAACTCCAACGGGAAGAAAATAAACTTCCAACCTTCTTTATCGATGCCTCTAATGGGATTTGCTGGGAATTGGAACCACGAACCAATCCTTGATAAATGGGCCTGGGAAGAAGGATCAAAATCAAAAACAATGGAAGGTTATGATGATGATGGTAAACCGAAAATTCCAGGAACCTTAAATAAGGGGATTGGTGGAGAACATGGTATAGATAAATTTAATCCAGCAGGAGTTATACAAAATAGAAAAGATAAAAATATAACATCCCTAGATCAAAATCCAGAATTATTTGCTTTCAATAACGAAGGGATCAACGCACCATCATCAAGTGGTTCTAAGATTGCTAAAATTTATCCTTTAGATTCAAATGGAAATCCTCAAGATGCTCAACTTGAAAGAGGATTAACACCTTCTCCACTTGTATTAAGAAGTGCAGAAGAAGGATTGATTTCAATAGTAAATACAAATAAAGAGGGAGAAAATCAAATCGACTTAAAAGTCATTTCGAGAGAACACTTTATTAAAGGAATTTTGAACTCTAAGAGAAATGATGCAAAGGGAATCAAATCTTCTAAACTAAAAGTTTGGGGTGACTTGAAATGGGATGGACTCATTTATAACCCTAGAGGTAGAGAAGAAAATGCACCAGAAAGCAAGGATACTAAAGATCCTGCTACTAAGATAAGAGGTCAATTTGAACCGATTGCGGAAGGTCAATATTTCTATAAATTTAAATATAGATTAACTAAAGATTACCCATGGCAGGTTTCCTATATTCCTGTAAAAATTGATAACACAGCCCCTAAGATTGTTTCGATTGATTTTTCAAATCCTGAAAAAATTAAGCTGATCACAAAGGATACTTATCACAAGGTCAAAGAGCAATACAAGAATGAAACTTTATTTGCGAGAGATCAGAAAGAACATCCTGAAAAATTTGACGAAATTGCCAACGAAGTTTGGTATGCAGGAGCCGCTCTTGTTAATGAAGACGGAGAAGTTGAGAAAAATCTTGAAGTAACTTATGCAGGTGAGGGTCAAGGAAGAAATAGGAAACTTGACAAAGATGGAAATACCATTTATGAAATTAAAGGTGCAGGAGATTTAAGAGGAAAAATCATTGAAGTCATTGCACTAGATGGCTCTAGCAATTTCACAAAGATTCATAGAATTAAATTTGCTGATCATGCTGATGAAAAGGGGATGATTTCCTATTATCTAGTAGATCCTGATCAAGATTCATCTAAATACCAAAAGCTTGGAGAGATTGCCGAATCTAAATTTAAAAATTTAGAAAATAGAAAAGAGGATAGTCTTAAAAAAGATACAACTGAGGAAGAAAATCATCAAGACAATGAAGAGGCTACCGAAGAAAAATCTAACTTTACTATCAATAAAGCCATTTCAACAATTAGAGACTTTGAAAGCAAAGACTTAAAGAAACTTATTAAAAAGAAATTTAGAGAAGTTGATGACTTTACAAGTGAAACTGGTAAGAGGACAGAAGAATACGATTATAAATACGATGATAAGGGAAATATCATTGCTTATGACGATGGTAGTGCCTTAGAATATGAAACTGAAAAACTTGACGAAATCAAATCAAAAATTTATGGTGTTCTAAGCCCGTCTAAAGATGGACACTTTGAAATTCTTGGAAAGATAAGTAATGTTTCTAAAAATGCCAAGGTATATTATGGCAATAATTATAAATCGATAGAAATCAAAACGACCAAGTATGATTCCCACTCAAAAACGATGACATTTGATTTATACGCTAATATTAATGATATTGTGGATGGATTAGCTTTTGCAGGAGATATGAGATTCTTTGTTAAAGATGATGATCAGATAAAAGCTGAAACTAAAATTAGAATGCCTGAAAAAAATAAGGAAACTAAAACAGAATATCCCTATGCATCAAGTTATGGGAATGTAATAGAATTAGGAGAAGGAGATCTTTCAAAAAATAAACCAAACAATTTAACGGAGATGGAATCTGGTAAAATCTATGCTGATTCAGAAAAACAACAATATCTGTTAAAGGATAACATCATTCTAAGAAAAGGCTATGCACTAAAAGTGACTACCTATAATCCTGGAAAAACGGATATGTTAGAAGGAAATGGAGTTTATAGCCAGGAAGATATAGCAAAAATTCAAAAGGCCAATCCTAATCTAAGAGTCTTATCAGAAAAAATAATTTATGCTGATAGTAGAAATGTTGAAGATGGAAGAAGTACTCAATCAGTATTAATGTCGGCTTTGGACGGCTTTAACATTGTAAGATATCAAGTGTTTACATTTAAAATGAATGATAAAGGGGAAGCAATCGATAAAGATGGAAATCTTGTAACAGATTCTTCTAAACTGGTATTATTTGGTAAGGATGGTAAAGAGTACACAGGAGAGGATAAGTCCAATGTAGAAGCTATAAAAGAAGATGGCTCTACGTTATTTATTGATGCAAAACCAGTAAATCTTTCAATGGACAAGAACTACTTTAATCCTTCTAAATCTAATAAAATTTATGTACGAAATCCAGAATTCTATTTAAGAGGTAAGATTTCTGATAAGGGTGGTTTTAACTGGGAGTTGAGAGTAAATGAATCGGTTGTAGATAATTATTTAATCTACGGAGATTTACACATTGATAACACTAGAGATTTTAACATTAAGCTTAATGTTAAAGACGGTGACATCATGGACTGGGGGATGAAAGACTATAAAGCAAACGGATTTCCAGATAAGGTAACAGATATGGATGGAAATGTCTATCTTCAAACTGGCTATAGCGATTTGAATGCGAAAGCGGTTGGAGTACACTATCAATTTTTATATGATAATGTTAAACCAGAAGTAAACATTGATCCAAAAGGAAATACTAGTATCGAATATGCTAATGGAAAATCTGTAGTCTTTAATATCAATGATAAAAGAAATAATGGATTCGATGGTGAGATTCAAGAACAACATATTTATGTAAATGGAAAAGAATACAAATCATTTGATGATATTAAACAAATAACAGACAAGACACTAAACATTAAAATTGTTGTAAAAGATTTTGCAAGAAATACAACCGTAAAAGAATTCATTTTAAACAAAGATACGGGAGAGGTAAGCGAACTAAAACCTCATACAGTAACTGTGACCATTCAAAATGGAAAAGAAATGAGTTCAACGATAGTGTCGGAAGAAGATTTCATTTTACCTGTCTATAAGGGTGAATTAGAAAAAGGATATCAATTTGATGGCTGGGAAATTGCTGGTTTCGAAGGTAAAAAAGACACTGGCTATGTTCTTAATTTATCAAAAGATACCCTTATAAAACCTGTATTCAAGAAAATAGAGGAGAAAAAGGAGGAGGAAAATAAACCTACTTTTGATGTATCCAAAAAGAAAGATAACAAACAGGTAAGTCATAGTCAATTAAATCAAAATCATAGAAAAGAGGACTTACAAAGAGCAAATCATTCACAAAAATCTGATTCAACTAAGGATGTTACAGCTACAGTTCTTGATAAAAACTTTGAAAATAAGAAGGAAGTCCATCTTAATGAACAAGAGAACATAGCTAATAAACATACTAACATTGATAGTAAGTCGGATACTAGCCATTCTGATAGGTTGCCAAAAACCGGAATAGTTAGAGCAGTTCTTACACCATTCATTGCTGGAATATTGTTTATAGTAGGAGCACTTCTTGGATTGAAGAAAAAAAATCAAGATTAAGACAAAATCTATAGAAAAATGTTTATGTGTTGAGATTAGATAGTGTGATGGTTAAACAGTTTGCTGACAATTACTATTTAATACTTAATTCTTAAGTTTACATTGATAATTATACTCTTTTAGAATGTATTAATGGACTTCATTTAGATAACAAAAAATCTTCTTATTACAGATAGGAAGATTTTTTGGATTCTATTGATTTCACAAAATACGGTATCGAACTATATTCAAAATTGTGCTTTTACAATTGTAGTAAAAACTCAAGATTTATTTGATGAAGTACAGTCTATATGCAATATGATAAGTAAATACGTCTATTATAATTTTTATAAAGATAAGTGAATAATACGGGGAAATAGCTCCCTTTAGTTATCATGGTTAGACTATAAAAATATATAAAATTCTTAAAAATTATGGTATAATTTATTTTAATAAACTCGATATAGAGCTTAATGGATGATTCTATTGATACCAATATTTTAGGATTTGCTGATTGGTTTTCTTTTGAAAGTGCATCCATTCATGGATACTGATAAAATATTACGAATTTGTCTAAAATATAGATGAAATATAGTTAAAAATAGGAGGAATACTATGACTAAGAAAAATTTTGAAGAGACAAATGATCCTAAAACAAGTGTCTCGAAGGGAGTGAAAGGCTCTTCTCCAGCTACAATTAGGAGCAAGGTATTTAAAATAAAAGTCTATATTGGCATTGCTATTAGTCTTTTGGTTGTTGCAATTTTAGCAAGTATCTTCTTATTCTCATCTAATAAGGCAAATAAAGAGTCAAGTCCAGCATCGTCTGTAACTTCAACTAAAGAGTCAACAAGTCAAACATCTACAAGCCAAGGAAAAACAGATGAGATTGATAAAGATAAGCAAGAGAAAATCCAGAAACTCAAGGATCAACTGACTGATTTAGACACCAAGATTACTGAAGCAGAAGCACTTGTTAGCAAGCTAAAAGAAGAAACTGCAGTTCCGAAACTGGATATTGAAGCATTAAGAAATAATGATTTATCTAGTTTGAAAGGCACATGGCGTACACCGTCGGGCAATGAATATGTCATTAATGAGTCTGGTGAAATGTATGCAACTAGTTATAGAGATGGTCAAAAATTTGAATATATTACTGAACTAAAAGGGTCAAAAGGTCAAGATCGTCGTAATTCTGAGACTGCTTCTCTAAGTGCTTGGGTAAAAGATTCTGTTGCTGGAGGATTTGTGGTAGTTGCTGTACCAAGTGGAGTTGTCATGCAACCTGGTGATGATGGAAAACTAACAGATAAAAGCAATCATGACGAGGAGAGATTGTTTGCAGGACAGCAGTATGAAGCGATGTTGTCGAGACCAGAAGATGTTTACTATCGTGTAAAACCAGATACTAGTAAACTTGAAGAAGAGGAGAAGAATTTAGCTCAACTACAGGCTGAACGCGAAGCAATCAAAACTTCTCTAGAATCTAAGGAAAAGAAAAATACGAACTAGAAAAAACTAGTTTAGAATCTAACTGTCGATTTTTTTAGTTCAGAAATACTGTTGCAATCACTAGAATGAAGAAGCTCATTAGGGCTTCTTTTTCTTTCATTTTAATTATTGAACCACTTAGACCGATATAGAGACCAGATAGGCAAAAGAACTTGTTCTTGAAACTGACCTCTGCTATAATGATTTTTGTAAGGGACGGAAGGCGTCACTATCAGATAACTCAAGTTCCTAAAAAAAGAAATTGGAGATAAAAATGAAAAAATTATTAGGTATTGGATTCTTGCTAGTTTCAGCTTTGGTTTTGTATTTTGGTTCTGTTGGGTGGCCAAATTTGAATGTCAACCTCTGGTCTCTGATTCCGGTAGGGCTGTTCCTCTATTTTACCCTAGAGAATCTTTTGAAAAAAGATTACAAGGCTAGTCTGATGTGTTTAATTATTGCCTTTATCATCGCCAATGCAATTTTGGACCTTTTACCAATTTCAAGTGGCTTGGTAATTGGAGCGGGCGTACTAGCTTGCATTGGTATTGGGTATCTTTTTCCTGATAAGGATAAGAAAGAAGACAAATAAAAAAGGACTCGAGATTTCTCGAGACCTTTTTTACTTACCAGCGTAATATTTTTGAATTCCTTTCACGATACCTGCTACAAGCTTATCTTGATAGTGGCTATCTCGAATCTGTTGATTTTCAGCGAAATTATCCATATAACCTAGCTCTAGGAGGACGGCTGGTTTAGCAGTTTCTCGAAGAACGGCAAAGCTACTTTCCAATAAACCAGCATCTTTAGCACCAGTTTCAGCTAACAATGAAGAATGGATAGCGGCTGCAAGACGCTTGCTCTCACTCATACGGTCAGGATGGTTATGCCAGTATGGGTTGATTTTACTTGGATAATTAGGTTCATCACTGTAGGAATAGGTTTGAATTCCACTAGATTTTGAGTATGCACTGCCAGTCGCATTGAAGTGAATACTAATAAAGATATCAGAGTTAGTCTTGTTAACCATACGAGAACGTTCTGTAACAAAATCTACATCAATATCACTATCACGTGAAGTGAGAACTTTGTAGCCAAGTTCTTCTAATTTTTTGCGTAATTTACGATACACCTGCATGTTGAGGTCTTTTTCAGCGACATTGTAATAGTATGCACCTGAGTCTCTTCCCCCATGTCCAGGATCTAAAAAGATGGTTTTACTGTATTGGCCTTTTACAAACCCAACTTCTTTTGAGACCTCAGAAATCCATTGACCATTTTTGTGGAACAGATGGTCTTTACCGTCAATTTTGTAAGTTCCAGAAACATAATGCCCATTATCATCTAAGTAGTAGCGGGCCTTATAAGTGTCGTCGTAAATCCACTCTTTTTTAGCCATATAACCACCAGCTTTGAGGTAATAAGCTCCAATCCATTCTTTTGATGCATACATTCCACCACGCTTCAAAAAGAACCAGCTGTTATAATTTTTATCAAATATCCATTCATTATCAGCCATAGCCCCATTGGTTTTTAGATAATAGCTTCCTGACCATTTATCGGCTAACATAGCTCCATCTTGAGCAAAAGAATACCAAGAACCGCTGATTTTTTCCCATTTGTTTTGGACAAATTTTCCAGATGCGTTCGCATAGAACCAGGTATCTTTAATTTTTACCCAGCTATTTTCAGCCATAGCACCACTGTTATTAAATAGGTAGCCCTTAAATGTAGTTGAACTTAACATGATTCCCTTTTTATCAAAGTAGTACCAAGAACCATTGATTTTCTCCCACTTGTCCTGAGAAATTTTTCCAGAGGATGTTGCATAGTACCAATTTTGGTCGATTTTTGCCCAGCCGTTTGTGGCCATAGCACCACTTTTAGTCAGTAAGTAGCTGTCAAAAGTAGTATTACTAAGCATGATTCCATCTTTGGCGAAGTAATACCAAGAATCAGCAATTTTTTCCCATTTATTTTGAGAAATTTTTCCTGAAGAACTAGCAAAGTACCACTTTCCATTGATGAAGTTCCAACCGTTCTCAGCCATCACTCCATCTTTATTGAATACATAACCATCAAAGGTTGTATTGCTTAGTCGATTTCCATCTTTGTTGAAGTAGTACCACTTTCCTTGGATTTTTTTCCAGTTGGTAACAGGTTTATTGTGTTCGTAAAAGCGCCAGTTATTATTTTCTCCCTGCCAACCTTCTTTGACTTTTTCTTCTTTTTTTACTTCAGACTTCTTCTCTTCTGTAGCAGGAGTTTTTTTCTCTATTTTTTCTTCTTTATCGTCAATTTTAGAAGAATGATCTGGTTTTTCGACCTTCTCTTTCGGTTTTTCTTGGTTTTCGATTTTTGAAGTACTTGAATGAGGAATTGTTACATTTTCTCGCAATGACTCTGCCTTATTTTCTTGAGCCTGGACCGTTACTTGAGTGTATCCTAAAATAGATAGGGCAACTGTACTCGCAAGTATAATCTTTTTCATTTTTGTCTCCATATATCTCAATACTATTCTCAACTATCAAACTGGACTTCTTCTAGGAGATAGTCGATAAAGCGTTCGCCCATCTTAGATAGGCTGGTTTTTTCATGCTGGATATAGACCAGCTCAATTGGGTCATCAATGTCCAGTGGGATAGAAACAATATTGTCTCCGTTGAGGTTGCTGTTCAAAATACCTGTCGCAATGGTATAACCATCCAAACCAATCAAGAGATTAAAGAGGGTAGCACGGTCGCTGACTACGATAGATTTTTTGTGGTATTCCTGCGAGAGAATCTCTTCTGAAAAGTAGAAGGAGTTATGAGTTCCTTGATCATAGCTGAGGTAAGGGAAGTTTTCTAAATCAGATAGTTTGACCTTGTCTTTCTTTGCCAGAGGGTTGGTCTTGCTGACAAAGATATGGGGCTGAGCTGTAAAGAGATGATGAGCCAGCAGGTGGTTGTCATCCAGCATTTTGGTTAAAACATCACGGTTGTAGCTGTTAAAAAATAGGACACCGACCTCACTACGGAAGTTCTTGACGTCGTCGATAATTTCCCAAGTACGAGTTTCACGAAGGAAGAGCTCGTATTTCTCCATATCGCTTTTCTTGAGCAAAGAGACAAAGGCATTGACCACAAAGGCATAGTGCTGAGACGAAACGCTAAAGAGTTCGCGGTGGGCGACAGGATTTTTATAGCGTTCCTCCAGAAGCTGAGTTTGCTCGACAACTTGACGGGCATAAGAGAGAAACTCCATCCCATCACGTGTCAAGGTGATTCCCTTGGGATTGCGGATAAAGATCTCAATCCCCATTTCATTTTCCAAATCTCTCACAGCATTGGAAAGACTCGGCTGGGTGATAAAGAGCTGCTTAGCTGCCTCATTCATAGAGCCGGTTTCGACGATTTTGATAATATAATGTAATTGTTGAATTCTCATGTTTTTATTGTACCACACTTGCGTCAGAATCGCCAAAGATGATAGGAAAATCAGGGGCATTGTGTAATTCTCTTCTTGAAAAAAACACAAAATTTTGCTAGAATGAGTCTTATGAAAACATTCTATGATGTGCAGCAATTCCTCAAACGATTTGGTATTATTGTTTACATGGGAAAACGCTTATATGATATTGAACTGATGAAGTTGGAGCTCTCTCGAATTTACGATGCAGGGTTGATGGACAAATTAGACTATCTAGAAGCAGAAGCGGTTCTTCGCAGAGAGCACAAGATAGAATTGGATTATATTGAGAAAAATGGAGAAATGAACTAATGGTTACTTGGATTTTGTGGACACTTATACTGGCAATGTTGGCGTGGATGGGCTTTAACTATCTTCGTATTCGCCGTGCGGCTAAAATTGTAGACAATGAGGAGTTTGAAGCCTTGATTCGTACGGGTCAATTGATTGATTTGCGAGACCCAGCTGAATTCCACAGAAAACATATCCTTGGTGCACGCAATATTCCTTCAAGTCAGTTGAAAACTAGTCTTGCAGCCCTTCGTAAAGATAAACCTGTCCTTCTTTACGAAAATCAACGTGCGCAACGTGTCACAAATGCAGCCCTTTACTTGAAAAAACAAGGCTTTTCTGAGATTTATATCCTTTCTTATGGCTTGGATTCTTGGAAAGGGAAAGTTAAAGTTGAGAAATAAGAAAACGAGCTTGGATGTTTCCGAGCTCATTTTTTAACCACTTTTTCTGAGAAATTCACGAATGCTTGCCAACTCTTCTGAGTTGAGGGGGCGATAGTCTCCCTCTTGAAGATTGTCATCCAAATTCCAAGGGCCAAAATGGGTACGTTTGAGGGACGTCACCTTGACACCAACCGAGAGGAACATTTTCTTGACTTGATGAAATTTTCCTTCTGAAATGGTGATGGAGGCTTGACTGAAGGAAGGATTTGCAGATAGAATCTCTAGTCTTGCAGGTTTACAGATAGTGCCATCTAAAAAGACAATTCCCTTTTGAAAGGCTTGGATATGGTCAGGTGTTAGAAGTCCATTAACCTCAACTTGATAAGTTTTATCGACATGGTATTGGGGATGGAGGAGCTGAAAGCCCAAAGGGCCGTTATCGGTCAAGAGAAGGAGTCCTGTCGTATCTCGGTCCAGTCGGCCGACGGCATAGAGCTTGTCAGACTGGATGTCAGGCGGAAGGAGGTCCATGACGGTTGGAAGTTTCTTGTCTTTGTTGGCTGTAACGACACCAGCTGGTTTATGAAGCATAAGATAGGTGTGCTCATAGCCTTGAATGATTCGGTCCTGAAAAAGGAGTTCTTGTAGTCCTGTATCGATATTTTGGGCTAGGGAGCGGGCTGGGCAACCATCGACGAGAATGTCCCCTTTGAGTAAGGCTTGCTTCATGGCCTTTCGGCTAACTTTTTCTTGGGCTAATAAATTATCTAAACGCATACTGTGCTTATCTTATCATAAGTCGCTTGCTTTGAAAAGGCTTGACGTGAAAAGAAAAGCGCAGTGAAAACATTTACACTTGCTTGAGTTATGTTATTTACTTGAAAATATGGTATAATCGTTCAGTTAGAAAATAAATTTTGAATATTATAGAGGAAATCATGACAAAATTAAGAGAAGATATCCGTAACATTGCGATTATCGCCCACGTTGACCACGGTAAAACAACCCTTGTTGACGAATTATTGAAACAATCAGAAACGCTTGATGCACGTACTGAATTGGCTGAGCGTGCTATGGACTCAAACGATATCGAGAAAGAGCGTGGAATTACCATCCTTGCTAAAAATACAGCCGTTGCCTACAACGGAACTCGTATCAACATCATGGACACACCAGGACACGCGGACTTCGGTGGAGAAGTTGAGCGTATCATGAAAATGGTTGACGGTGTTGTCTTGGTCGTAGATGCCTACGAAGGAACCATGCCACAGACTCGTTTCGTATTGAAAAAAGCCTTGGAACAAGACCTTGTCCCAATCGTGGTTGTTAACAAAATCGATAAGCCATCAGCTCGTCCAGCAGAAGTAGTGGACGAAGTCTTGGAACTCTTCATCGAACTTGGTGCAGATGACGACCAGCTTGATTTCCCAGTGGTGTATGCTTCAGCGATCAATGGAACTTCTTCATTGTCAGATGATCCAGCTGACCAAGAAGCGACTATGGCGCCAATCTTTGACACGATTATCGATCATATCCCAGCTCCAGTAGATAACTCAGATGAGCCTTTGCAGTTCCAAGTGTCACTTTTGGACTACAACGACTTCGTTGGACGTATCGGTATCGGTCGTGTTTTCCGTGGTACTGTTAAGGTTGGGGACCAAGTTACCCTTTCTAAACTAGATGGTACAACTAAAAACTTCCGTGTTACAAAACTCTTCGGTTTCTTTGGTTTGGAGCGTCGTGAAATCCAGGAAGCTAAAGCTGGTGACTTGATTGCTGTTTCTGGTATGGAAGATATCTTTGTCGGGGAAACCATTACTCCGACAGACGCAATCGAAGCTCTTCCAATCCTACACATCGATGAGCCAACTCTTCAAATGACTTTCTTGGTTAACAACTCACCATTTGCTGGTAAAGAAGGTAAATGGGTGACTTCTCGTAAGGTAGAAGAACGCTTGCAGGCCGAATTGCAAACAGACGTTTCCCTTCGTGTTGACCCAACTGATTCACCAGATAAATGGACAGTTTCAGGACGTGGAGAATTGCACTTGTCAATCCTTATCGAAACAATGCGTCGTGAGGGCTATGAACTTCAAGTATCTCGTCCAGAAGTTATCGTCAAAGAAATCGACGGTGTTAAATGTGAGCCATTTGAACGTGTTCAAATCGACACTCCAGAAGAATACCAAGGATCTGTTATCCAAAGCCTTTCTGAACGTAAAGGTGAAATGTTGGATATGATTTCAACTGGTAATGGTCAAACTCGTTTGGTCTTCCTTGTTCCTGCGCGTGGGTTGATTGGATACTCAACTGAGTTCTTGTCAATGACTCGTGGTTACGGTATCATGAACCATACCTTTGACCAATACTTGCCATTGATTCCAGGTGAAATTGGTGGTCGTCACCGTGGTGCCCTTGTTTCTATCGATGCTGGTAAGGCTACAACTTACTCAATCATGTCTATCGAAGAACGTGGAACAATCTTTGTTAACCCAGGTACTGAGGTTTATGAAGGAATGATCATCGGTGAAAACTCTCGTGAAAACGACTTGACCGTTAACATCACTAAGGCGAAACAAATGACTAACGTTCGTTCAGCTACTAAGGACCAAACAGCTGTTATCAAGACACCTCGTATCTTGACACTTGAAGAGTCTCTTGAGTTCTTGAACGACGACGAGTACATGGAAGTAACGCCTGAATCTATCCGTTTGCGTAAACAAATCCTTAACAAGGCAGAGCGTGAGAAAGCTAACAAGAAGAAAAAATCAGCTGAATAAGAGCTAGAAAGAGATAGAGATGGTTTATTTAATCATAGGACTCCTCTTATTACTACTCTATGTATTTGCGACACCAGAAAGCATTAAAGGGACAGTCAATATCGTCCTTGTCGTCTTTGCTTTCGTAGCACTTTTGATTTTGCTCATGTTGTCTGTCCTGCAAATCTTTCAGCTACCGACAGAATTCTTTATCGCAATCGCCATGCTCTTCTTAGCATACTTTAGCTTGCGAGATATTACCCTCATGTCGGTTAATAAAAGTAAAAGAAGATAAAAAGAGAGTTTCGGCTCTCTTTTTGCTTGTTAGAATGCCCAATCTGAGCATTTTCATTTAGAATTATTTCCATAAAAATGGTAAAATAGTAAGAGTAGAAATGGAGCTCGAGACATGAAAGTAATAGATCAGTTTAAAAATAAGAAAGTCCTTGTTTTAGGTTTGGCCAAGTCTGGTGAATCTGCAGCTCGTTTGTTGGATAAACTAGGTGCTATTGTGACAGTAAATGACGGGAAACCATTCGAGGACAATCCAGCTGCGCAAAGTTTGTTGGAAGAAGGGATCAAGGTTATCACAGGTGGTCATCCTTTGGAACTCTTGGATGAAGACTTTGCCCTCATGGTGAAAAATCCAGGTATACCTTACAGCAATCCCATGATTGAAAAGGCTTTGGCCAAGGGAATTCCAGTCTTGACCGAGGTGGAATTGGCTTATTTGATTTCTGAAGCACCGATTGTTGGTATTACTGGTTCGAACGGTAAAACAACCACAACGACTATGATTGGGGAAGTTTTGACTGCTGCTGGGCAACATGGTCTTTTATCAGGAAATATCGGCTATCCTGCCAGTCAGGTTGCACAAACTGTGTCAGACAAGGACACGCTTGTCATGGAACTTTCTTCTTTCCAACTCATGGGCGTCCAAGAATTTCATCCAGAGATTGCGGTTATTACCAATCTCATGCCAACTCATATCGATTATCATGGTTCTTTTGAGGAATATGTAGCAGCCAAGTGGAATATCCAGAACAAGATGACAGCAGCTGATTTCCTTGTTTTGAACTTTAATCAAGACTTGGCAAAAGAATTAGCTACTAAAACACAAGCTACAGTTGTACCATTCTCAACACTTGAAAAGGTTGATGGAGCTTATCTGGAAGATGGTCAACTCTACTTCCGTGGGGAAGTTGTCATGGCAGCGAATGAAATCGGAGTTCCAGGTAGCCACAATGTGGAAAATGCCCTTGCGACTATTGCTGTAGCCAAGCTTCGTGGTGTGGATAACCAAACCATCAAAGAAACTCTTTCAGCCTTTGGTGGTGTCAAACACCGTCTCCAATTTGTGGATGAAATCAAGGGTGTCAAATTCTATAATGATAGCAAGTCAACCAATATCTTGGCTACTCAAAAAGCCTTATCAGGATTTGACAACAGCAAGGTCATTTTAATTGCAGGTGGTTTGGACCGTGGTAATGAGTTTGACGAACTGGTTCCAGATATTACTGGACTCAAGAAGATGGTCATCCTTGGTCAGTCTGCAGAACGTGTTAAACGGGCAGCAGACAAGGCTGGTGTGGCATATGTGGATGCGACTGACATTGCAGATGCGACCCGCAAGGCCTACGAGCTTGCGACTCAAGGAGACGTGGTTCTTCTCAGTCCAGCCAATGCTAGCTGGGATATGTATGCTAACTTTGAAGTACGTGGCGACCTCTTTATCGACACAGTAGCGGAGTTAAAGGAATAATATGAAAAAAATTGTCTTTACAGGTGGGGGGACGGTTGGACACGTGACCCTCAACCTTTTGTTAATGCCCAAGTTCATCGAAGATGGCTGGGAAGTCCACTATATCGGGGATAAGCGTGGTATTGAACACCAAGAAATCCTCAAGTCGGGTCTAGATGTCACCTTCCATTCCATTGCGACTGGCAAATTGCGTCGCTATTTCTCTTGGCAAAATATGCTGGACGTCTTCAAAGTTGGATGGGGAATTGTCCAATCGCTCTTTATCATGTTGCGACTTCGTCCACAGGCCCTGTTTTCAAAGGGAGGTTTTGTCTCTGTGCCGCCTGTTATCGCTGCGCGTGTGTCAGGAGTGCCAGCCTTTATTCACGAATCTGACCTGTCTATGGGCTTGGCCAATAAAATCGCTTATAAATTTGCGACTAAGATGTATTCAACCTTTGAGCAAGCTTCGAGTTTTTCTAAGGTCGAGCATGTGGGAGCAGTGACCAAGGTTTCAGATCAAAAAAATCCAGAACCCGATGAATTGGTGGATATTCAAACCCACTTTAATCCCCAATTACCAACTGTATTGTTTGTTGGCGGTTCAGCAGGTGCTCGTGTCTTTAACCAATTGGTGACAGACCATAAGAAAGAACTGACAGAGCGCTACAATATTATCAACCTAACTGGAGATTCTAGCCTGAACGAGTTGAGCCAAAATCTCTTTCGTGTTGACTATGTGACCAATCTCTATCAACCCTTGATGGAATTGGCTGATATTGTTGTGACACGTGGTGGAGCCAATACGATTTTTGAGCTCTTGGCCATGGCAAAATTACATGTTATTGTGCCACTTGGTCGTGAAGCTAGTCGTGGAGACCAGATTGAAAATGCAGCTTACTTTGTAAAAAAAGGCTATGCAGAAGAGCTTCAAGAAAGCGATTTGACCTTGGATAGTTTGGAAGAGAAACTTTCTCACTTACTAAGACACAAGGAAGACTATCAAGCCAAGATGAAGGCTTCTAAGGAATTGAAATCTCTAGCAGATTTTTATCAATTGTTGAAAAAAGATTTATCATAAGGAAAGTAAATGTCAAAAGATAAGAAAAATGAGGGCAAAGAAATCCTCGAAGAATTTAAAGAGTTATCAGAATGGCAGAAACGAAACCAAGAATATCTAAAAAAGAAGGCTGAAGAAGAGGCGGCCTTAGCTGAGGAGAAGGAAAAGGAAAGACAAGCTCGAATGGCTTCGAAATCTGAAAAGTCAGATGCAAC
This sequence comes from bacterium, assembly GCA_905221165.1. Taxonomy (GTDB): domain Bacteria; phylum Bacillota; class Bacilli; order Lactobacillales; family Streptococcaceae; genus Streptococcus. Next base: position 61,506 of record CAJNCC010000005.1, on the reverse strand, counting down.
TGAGGACCAAGAGAGTGAATCTGAACCAAAAGACCCAAAATCAGCCAAGGAAGATGCTAAGGAAAAAGTAGAAGAATCAGAAGACGTCAAAAAAGAAGTAGTCAAAGAAGAATCAAAGTCTAAAAAGACAGAGAAACAGAATAAACAGGATAAAAAAATAGAGAAAAAGCCTGTAAAGGAAAAACCGGTCAAACCGAAAATCCCAGGAGTTCATATCTGGAGGGCTATCTCGATTTTGTTTCTCAGTCTGCTTTTATTGGTTGTCTCTGCATACTTGCTCAGCCCTTATGCAACCATGAAGGATATTCGTGTTGAGGGAACAGTGCAAACTACAGATGATGATATTCGACAGGCTTCAGGCATTCAGGATTCGGATTATACGATTAACCTTCTGCTAGACAAGGCAAAATATGAAGAGCAGATCAAGTCTAACTATTGGGTTGAATCAGCTCAGCTTGTCTATCAATTTCCAACCAAGTTTACTATCAAGGTTAAGGAATATGATATTGTGGCCTACTATGTTTCTGGAGAAAGTCATTATCCAATCCTTTCAAGTGGTCAGCTTGAGACCAGTGCGGTGAGTTTGGTGAGTCTGCCAGAAACTTATATATCAGTTCTCTTTAATGACAGCGAACAAATCAAGACCTTTACGTCAGAACTTGCTCAAATTAGTCCAGAACTCAAATCTGCTATCCAGAAGGTGGAACTAGCCCCAAGCAAGGTGACTTCTGATTTAATTCGATTGACTATGAATGATTCGGACGAGGTCTTGGTTCCTCTATCTGAAATGAGTAAGAAATTACCTTACTACAGTAAGATTAAGCCACAATTGTCAGAACCGAGTGTGATTGACATGGAAGCTGGAATTTACAGTTACACTGTGGCGGATAAATTAATTATGGAAGCTGAGGAAAAAGCCAAACAAGAGGCTAAGGAAGCTGAGAAGAAACAAAAAGAGGAAGAGAAGAAAAGACTGGAAGAACAGCAGAATAAACTAGAAGAGGAAAGGAAAAAGCTGGAGGAAGAGGGCAATCAAAACCAAACGACCCGACGTTCATCGCGCCGCTAGGTTTAGCTTTTCTCTCGTAGTTCTTCAGAGACCATGTTTTTACTTGACAAGTGCTAGTAGAAATAATAGAATAGTAAAAAACCTTTAAAGCAGTCCAGAGAGGCAGCTAAGGTTAGACGCTGAAAGGGTGGAGACTACCCATTTTTCGTGGAACCTTGCTGTTGGCAGGTTCCTTTTTTCGTGGCTTCTGTTGCCCAGACTCTCTCACTAGCAAAGGTAAAAGGAGAAACCTATGCGAGAACATCGTCCAGTCATTGCTCTTGATTTTCCTAGTTTTGATGAGGTCAAGGAATTTTTAGCTCTTTTCCCAGCAGAAGAAAGCCTTTATCTCAAGGTAGGGATGGAGCTTTATTACGCAACGGGTCCTGAGATTGTGTCCTACTTGAAAGGTCTGGGTCACAGTGTCTTTTTGGATCTTAAACTTCATGACATTCCCAATACAGTCAAATCAGCCATGAAGGTCCTGTCTCAGCTTGGTGTGGATATGACCAATGTTCATGCGGCTGGTGGTGTAGAGATGATGAAGGCTGCGCGTGAAGGTATTGGAAGTCAAGCAAAATTGATCGCTGTAACTCAGCTCACATCAACGTCAGAAGCTCAGATGCAGGACTTTCAAAATATCCAAACCAGTCTGCAAGAGTCTGTAATACATTATGCCAAGAAGACAGCTGAAGCTGGCTTGGATGGTGTTGTTTGCTCGGCTCAGGAAGTGCAAGTCATCAAACAGGCTACCAAACCAGAGTTTATTTGTCTGACACCGGGCATTCGTCCTGCAGGTGCTGCAGTAGGAGATCAAAAACGTGTGATGACACCTGCTGATGCCTATCAAATCGGTAGTGACTATATCGTAGTGGGACGTCCTATTACCCAAGCTGAGAATCCTGTTGCAGCTTATCATGCTATCAAGGATGAATGGACACAGGACTGGAATTAAAGAACTAGATTAGAAAAATAAAAGGAGAATATCATGACACTTGCTAAAGATATCGCTAGCCACCTCTTGAAAATCCAAGCCGTTTACCTCAAACCAGAGGAGCCTTTCACTTGGGCATCTGGTATCAAGTCACCCATTTATACGGATAACCGTGTGACCCTTGCCTATCCAGAAACTCGTACTCTCATTGAAAATGGTTTTGTAGATGCTATCAAAGAAGCCTTTCCTGAGGTTGAAGTGATTGCAGGAACTGCGACAGCTGGGATTCCACACGGAGCTATCATTGCTGATAAGATGAATTTGCCATTTGCCTACATCCGTAGCAAACCAAAAGACCACGGAGCTGGTAACCAAATAGAAGGCCGCGTAGCTCAGGGTCAAAAAATGGTAGTGGTTGAAGATCTTATTTCAACAGGTGGTTCTGTTCTTGAAGCAGTAGCAGCTGCTAAACGAGAAGGAGCAGATGTGCTTGGAGTTGTAGCGATTTTCAGTTACCAATTGCCAAAAGCAGATAAGAACTTCTCAGATGCAGGTGTCAAACTTGTGACGCTTTCTAACTACAGTGAACTCATCCATCTAGCCCAAGAAGAAGGCTATATCACACCAGAAGGCCTCGATCTTCTAAAACGATTTAAAGAAGACCAAGAAAATTGGCAAAACGCCTAAAACATAGAAAATCAGGTAGTCACTAGGATTACCTGATTTCTTTTTTAGACTAGAAAATGAAAAGATTATTTGAATTTCCATAACTTAAGAAAGTTTATCATTTTTTATTATCTCTGTAAAATGATTGAAAGTATGAAATTTCCAAACAAAATATTTGAAAAGTTTTGAAAAAAGAGTTAAGATATTTTTGTAATATACAAAGTAAACGCTTACTTATTAAGGAGGGCATTTTATGTCATACAAAACAAGCAATGCAGAAGGTCATGTAGATTTCATCAATACCTATGATTTGGAGCCAATGGCGCAACAAGTTATTCCTAAAGCAGCATTTGGCTATATCGCTAGTGGGGCGGAAGATACTTTTACTTTGCGTGAGAATATTCGTGCCTTTAACCACAAACTCATCGTTCCTCATACACTTTGTGATGTTGAAAATCCAAGTACAGAGATTGAATTTGCAGGTGAAAAATTATCTTCACCAATCATTATGGCGCCTGTTGCGGCTCATAAATTGGCAAATGAACAAGGTGAAGTGGCGACTGCGCGTGGTGTGCATGAGTTTGGTTCGCTTTATACAACTAGCTCTTACTCTACTGTAGATCTTCCAGAAATTACAGAAGCCCTTCAAGGGACACCTCACTGGTTCCAATTTTACTTTAGTAAGGATGACGGTATCAACCGCCATATCATGGACCGTGTCAAGGCTGAAGGTTATAAAGCGATTGTCTTGACAGCAGATGCGACTGTAGGAGGCAATCGTGAGGTGGACAAGCGTAATGGTTTTGTCTTTCCAGTTGGCATGCCGATTGTTGAAGAATACCTGCCAGAAGGTGCTGGAAAATCAATGGACTTTGTTTACAAATCAGCTAAACAACGCTTGTCTCCACGTGACGTAGAATTTATCGCTGAATACTCAGGACTTCCTGTTTATGTCAAGGGACCACAATGCCGTGAGGATGTTGAACGTTCGCTTGCTGCAGGTGCTTCTGGTATCTGGGTAACCAACCACGGTGGCCGTCAAATCGACGGTGGACCAGCTGCCTTTGACTCACTTCAGGAAGTAGCAGAAGCAGTTGATAAACGTGTGCCAATTGTCTTTGACTCAGGTATTCGTCGTGGTCAACACGTCTTTAAAGCCTTGGCTTCAGGAGCAGACTTGGTAGCTATTGGCCGCCCTGTTATCTATGGCTTGGCTCTTGGTGGTAGTGTCGGTGTACGCCAAGTCTTTGAACACTTGAATGCAGAATTGAAGACAGTTATGCAGTTATCTGGAACTCAGACTATTGAAGATGTCAAACATTTCAAACTCCGTCATAACCCATACAACCCAACTTTCCCAGTTGATCCTCGTGATTTGAAATTGTATTAAGAAAGAAGCTAACCTCCACAAGATGTGGAGGTTTTTACTTGTGTTTTAAAAGTTTTAATAAAGGAAAATTGTATCAAAAACTATATAAATATATTTTCTAATCAAATATCTTGCTAGGGCTTTCATTTTTTGCTATACTGGTGCAGTAATTAAATAATAAAGACATTTGGGGTGCTTTAGGCTGAGATGATACCCATTGAACCTGATACAGTTAAGACTGGCGAAGGGAAATGTGAAACGTTTTTTCGTGTGGCGAAATGAACAATCTAATCTTGTAAGTCAACTCTAATTCTTGATTGTAATTGGAGTTTTTTTGTTTATATAAGCTGGATGAAGGTGATACAAAGCATTTAGGTAGCTCTTCTTGAACGCCCTTGATTTTCTTTAAAAAGGTCAAGTAAAACTAGGATTTTCTTGATGTTTTGTTGATTACGAACGAGTAAAGAGAGGAAAAGTAAATATGGAAACACAAGACTATGCATTTCAGCCAGGTTTGACTGTTGGAGAATTATTAAAAAGCAGTCAGAAGGATTGGCAGGCTGCAATCAATCATCGTTTTGTTAAGGAACTTTTTGCGGGGACAATTGAGAATAAGGTCTTAAAAGACTACCTAATTCAAGATTATCACTTCTTTGATGCCTTCTTATCCATGCTGGGTGCTTGCGTAGCCCACGCAGACCAGCTTGAATCCAAGCTTTGTTTTGCCAAGCAACTAGGCTTTCTTGAAGCAGACGAAGATGGTTATTTCCAAAAGGCTTTCAAGGAGTTAAAAGTATCTGAGAATGACTATCTAGAAGTAACCTTGCACCCTGTAACAAAAGCCTTTCAGGATCTTATGTATTCGGCAGTGGCTTCATCAGACTATGCTCATCTTTTGGTCATGCTGGTCATTGCAGAAGGTCTCTATTTAGACTGGGGTTCTAAAGATTTGGCTCTACCTGAAGCCTATATTCATTCGGAATGGATCAATCTCCACAGAGGTCTTTTCTTTGCAGAGTGGGTTCAATTTCTGGTTGACGAACTCAATCGTGTTGGGAAAGGTCGAGAAGATTTGACAGAACTTCAGGAACGCTGGAATCAAGCGGTCGCTTTAGAATTAGCCTTTTTTGATATTGGTTATGACGCCTAGAGAAAGTTTAGGATATTTACAAATTTGATGAGGTAATTCTCTTCGAAAATCTCTTCAAACCATGTCAGCTTCACCTTAGATTATATATGTGACTGACTTCGTCAGTCTTATCTACAACCTCAAAGCTCTGCTTTGAGCAACCTGCGGCTAGCTTCCTAGTTTGCTCTTTGATTTTCATTGAGCATAAATCATTCAATGTAAATAAAAAAATTTCTTAACGAAAGATAGAGATAAATCGAAATCAGTATATCGTATAAAGTGAAAAGGAAGAATTTCAATATGACAAGTTTAAAATTATTAAAAGAAAAAGCACCTTTGGTCATTTGTATCACCAATGATGTAGTAAAAAATTTCACAGCAAATGGATTAGTAGCACTGGGTGCATCACCAGCCATGAGTGAGTTTCCAGCAGATTTAGAGGACTTATTAAAGTATGCTGGAGGTTTATTAATAAACATAGGCACATTGACAGATGAAAATTGGAAATTATACCAAGTTGCTCTGAAAATTGCAGAGAAATATAATGTCCCAGCAGTTTTAGATCCTGTAGCCTGTGGAGCAGGAGAATATAGAAAAAAAGTAGCAGATGATCTAATCAACAATTATAAACTAGCTGCGATTAGAGGGAATGCTGGAGAGATTGCTTCTTTAGTAGGTATAAATGTGGCATCTAAAGGAGTAGATAGTGCGGGAGTAGATAATATTGACGAAATTGCTCTAGCAGCAAATGAGAAGTTCAATATTCCAATAGTAGTAACAGGTGAAGTGGATGCCATTGCTGTTAATGGAGAAGTGGTAACGATTCATAATGGTAGTGCCATGATGCCAAAAGTTATTGGGACAGGATGCTTATTAGGTGCTGTAGTAGCAAGCTTTATCGGACTAGAAAAAGGTCAAGAATTGAAATCATTAGAAACAGCAATGTTGGTTTACAATATCGCTGGAGAAATGGCAGAAAAACGTCCAAATGGACATCTTCCTGGAACATTTAAAGTTGAATTTATAAATGCCTTATATGAGATTACAGATGAAGATGTAAAGGAATTCAAAAGAGTGAAGTAAAATGTTTCATAAGGAATTATTAAAACTATATTTTATTTGTGGAACGACTACTTGCCAAGGAAAAGATCTATATACGGTCGTTGAGGAAGCCTTAAAAGGTGGTATAACCTTATTTCAATTCCGTGAAAAAGGTGAGGGAGCCCTGAAAGGTATAGAAAAAGTCGAATTAGCAATTGAACTACAGGATCTTTGTAAAAAATACAATGTCCCGTTTATTGTTAATGATGATATTGATTTGGCGATGGAAATTGACGCTGATGGCGTACATGTAGGGCAGGATGACCTTGGTGTTGATGAAATTAGAAAATTGATGCCAGATAAAATAATTGGTCTTTCTATAAAAAACGAGGAAGAATTTCAACAATCAAAAGTTGAATATGTAGATTATGTTGGTGTTGGTCCTGTATTTGATACCCAGTCAAAGGATGATGCTGGTGGTGCTATAGGTTATGAAGGTCTTAAATTGATGAGAAAACTATTGCCACAAATGCCCTTAGTTGCAATTGGGGGGATACAGACGAAACATATTAAAGACATTATGAAGACCAATGTTGACGGTGTTTCAATCATTTCAGCAATATCGTATGCAAAAAATATAGAAAAAACTGTTCGGGAAATGAGTGAACAATAGCTATCAATTTTTCCTTGGATTCTGAGGGAGTAGGATTTTCTTTTTTCTAAAAAGCTATGTCCAGATTCAGCTCAAATGGCTAATCTATCAAACAAGACATTTGGTTTTTGCAAAAGAAAGATCTGCTGTCTTTGTGAGTGCAAGTCTGTATTTCCAGTTCAATTTCTTGAACTGAAAAAAATCGTTTGTTATAATATTTATATAATTAAATAATAAAGACATTTGGGGTGCTTTAGGCTGAGATGATACCCATTGAACCTGATACAGTTAAGACTGGCGAAGGGAAATGTGAAATGTTTTTTTCGTATGTCGAAAAGAACTGTCTAATCTTGTAAGCTGAACTCTAATTCCTATCTGTAATTAGAGTTTTTTCTTTTACGAAACTGGATGAAGATGATACAAAGCATATAGGTAGGTCTCCTTGAATGCCCCACTTTTCTTTAAAAAAGGAGTTTTTTATGTTGAAAAAATGGCAATTAAAAGATGTTATCTTACTTGCTTTCTTGTCTATCTTTTTTGGTGGCGTTTTTGTGGGATCTGGCTATCTGTTTGATATCCTCACTCTGATTTTAGCCCCTCTTGGCTTGCAGGCCTTTGCCAATGAAATCCTCTTTGGTCTCTGGTGTATGGCTGCGCCTATTGCTGCAATCTTTGTTCCAAGAGTCGGAAGTGCAACGATTGGAGAAGTGCTAGCTGCGCTTGCTGAAGTCCTTTATGGTAGCCAATTTGGTCTAGGTGCCCTTTTGTCTGGCTTGGTTCAAGGTTTGGGAAGTGAACTTGGTTTTATCGTAACCAAGAATCGCTATGAAAGTTGGCTCTCTCTAACTGCTAATAGTATTGGGATTACGCTTGTTAGCTTTGTCTATGAATACATTAAGTTAGGTTACTACGCCTTTTCACTTCCTTTTGTTCTTTCCTTGCTTGTAGTACGTTTTATTTCCGTCTTTTTCTTCTGTACTATCTTGGTTCGTGCCATTGTCAAACTTTATCATCAGTTTGCAGCTGGAGGCAAGGCATAGATGGGGCTGGAACTACGAGTGATTCAGTCCCCAATCTTCTCGGAGCCACTTGATTTTACTTTTCATGCGCAAGCCTTTACCTTGTTAGTTGGGAGCAGTGGTTCAGGAAAATCCAGCCTCTTTCAAATAATCGCCCAAGTCAGTTCTCTTCCCTATAGCGGTCAAGTCCTGATAAATGGGAGCGAGGTCGGTCAGCTTTCTATCATCGAACGTGTCCAGACGGTTGGTATTCTCTTTCAAAATCCCAATCATCAATTTACCATGGAGAACTTGTTTGAGGAGCTGGTTTTTACCCTAGAGAATATCGGCCATCCCGTTCAGGAAATTGATTCAAAAATAGCAGAGGTAGTCCAGCAATGTCGCTGCAAGGCGATTTTGCACCGTCCAATTCATCACTTATCAGGTGGAGAAAAGCAAAAGGCTGCTTTGGCTGTTCTCTTTGCTATGAATCCTAGGGTATATCTCTTGGATGAGCCCTTCGCTTCCATTGACCGCAAGAGCAGGATAGAGATATTGGAGATTCTAAAAGAGTTGGCCTCTGATGGGAAGACAGTTATTTTGTGCGACCATGATCTATCTGATTATGAAGCATATATCGACCATATGGTGGAGCTAAGAGATGGACAACTAAGGGAAGTGTTTCAAATCCCTACCTCTGAGATGACACAGGTTGCTTCAAAGGAAGTTGCTTCTAGCCCAGAACTATTCCATATGGATAGAACGACTTGTGAGCTGAATCATCGCTCCCTCTTTTCGATTGCGGATTTCACATTCTACCAAGGAATTTCCTGTATCTTGGGTGATAATGGTGTCGGGAAATCAACCCTCTTTCGGTCTATTCTTCAATTTCAAAAGTATAAGGGGCGCATTACCTGGAAGGGGACAGTCCTGAAAAAGAAAAAGAGTTTGTACCGTGACCTGACGGGTGTTGTTCAGGAAGCTGAGAAGCAGTTTATCAGAGCCAGTTTGCTAGAAGAGCTTCAATTAGATGGATCTGATTCTGAAAGAAATCAGCGAATTTTCCAAGCTTTACAATATTTTGATCTGGAGCAGGCTCTTGATAAGAGTCCCTATCAATTAAGTGGTGGCCAGCAAAAGATTCTTCAGCTCTTGACCATCTTGACTAGTAAGGCCTCTGTGATCTTGCTAGATGAACCTTTTGCAGGTTTGGATGATAGAGCTTGCCATTATTTTTGTCAGTGGATTGTGGAGGAGAGAAATCAAGGAAGAAGTTTTCTGATCATTAGCCATCGTTTAGATCCCTTGATCTCTGTGGTTGATTATTGGATTGAGATGACTAGTCAGGGTCTCAGTCATGTGAAAGAAGTGACAATTACCAAACCACTCATATCTCAGAGTAGCAATGCTCAAAGGGAGGTAAGATAGTATGATCAAAGTAGCAACCCAGACACCGATTATCAGTCTCTTCTTGCTGATTTTATCCTTGGAAACATCTTTCATTCCTTCGATTGCTCTGAATCTTTCGGTAGTCGCATTTTGTATTCTCTTTATGCTCTATTACCGTCGATTTAAGATGTTGGCTTGGATGATTCTACTAGCCATTTTGCCATCTTTGGCCAACTATTGGGCAGTTCAGTTACATGGGGATGCTTCGCAGGCAGTCATGCTTGGAACGAGGGCCTTTGTGACAGTTTGTATAGGCCTTGTCTTTGTTTCCTCTATTTCCCTAAAAGAGCTTCTCTTGTACTTGGCTCAAAAGGGGTTATCACGCTCTTGGGCTTATGCCTTAATTGTGGTATTCAATTCCTTCCCCCTCATTCAGCAAGAAATCAAGTCCCTCAAGGAAGCTTGCTTATTACGCGGTCAAGAACTACATTTTTGGTCTCCCTTGATTTACAGCAAGGTTCTGATGACAGTCTTTAGGTGGCGCCATCTTTACCTGAGAGCCCTGTCGGCGCATGGATATGACGAACATGCACAGGTGGAGAATCGCTATCGGATCTTTTATATTTCTAAAAAAACAAAATTAATCTACCTGCTGTTCTTTTTATTGCTTCAAACCAGTCTATTTTTATAAAGGAGTTATTATGGAATTTACAAATATTGCGATGGAATTATCCAAGGAAGCCTGGCAGGCTTCCTTTCATCACCCCTTTGTATTACAGTTACAAGAGGGAAATTTAGACCCGTCCATCTTTCGCTATTACTTGATTCAGGATGCCTACTATTTGAAGGCCTTCTCAGAAGCCTATCACCTCTTGGCTGATAAGACTTCAAACCAAGAGATGAAAAGACTCTTGAAACAGAATGCTCAGAGTCTAGTGGAGGGTGAGTTATTTATCCGCCAACAATTTTTCAAGGAATTGGAAATCAGCGATCAGGAAATGGAGCAACATCCAATCGCTCCAACATGCTATCATTATATCTCGCACATTTATCGGCAATTTGCAGAGCCGAACTTAGCCATTGCTTTTGCAAGTTTGCTGCCTTGTCCTTGGTTATACCATGATTTGGGCAAGGCACTTAATCGAAAACCATCCCCGAATCCTCTTTATCAGCAGTGGATTGAAACCTATATCACCGAAGAATTAGAACAGCAGATTAAAGAGGAAGAAGAGCTGGTCAACCAGCTCTATCGAGAAAGCAACGAGACGGACAAACAAAAAATGCTAGAGGCCTTCCACATTAGTGTTCATATGGAAGCTAAGTTTTGGGAGATGGCCTACCAACACCAGACATGGAAGAGCGATTTACAGTCTTTAGAAAAAGAGAAGAAATAGAAAATGAGAAACCACCAATTGCAAGTTCACAAATTAACCATTTTATCCATGATGATTGCCCTTGATGTAGTCCTTACGCCTATCTTTCGGATTGAGGGAATGGCACCGATGTCCAGTGTAGTCAATATTCTAGCTGGAATCATGATGGGACCTGTTTATGCCTTGGTTATGGCTACAGTGACAGCCTTTATCCGTATGACGACTCAAGGGATTCCACCTTTAGCTCTCACAGGAGCGACTTTTGGAGCCCTTCTAGCAGGTCTCTTTTATAAGTATGGTCGAAAATTTTACTTTTCTGCCTTGGGAGAAATTTTGGGAACAGGTATTATTGGTTCTATTGTTTCCTATCCTGTTATGGTGCTTTTTACAGGATCAGCTGCTAAGCTTAGCTGGTTTATCTACACTCCTCGATTTTTCGGAGCAACCTTGATTGGTACAGCGATTTCCTTTATTGCCTTTCGATTTTTAATCAAGCAGGAATTCTTTAAAAAAGTGCAGGGATATTTCTTTGGTGAAAGGATAGACTGATGCAGGCATTTACAAATCCTTTTCCTATAGGCTCTAGTTCCCTCATTCACTGTATTACCAATGAGATTTCTTGTGAGATGCTAGCAAATGGGATTTTGGCTCTGGGATGCAAACCAGTTATGGCAGATGATCCCCGTGAGGTTCTTGATTTTACTAAGCAAAGCCAGGCACTCTTCATCAATTTGGGGCATTTATCAGCTGAGAAGGAAAAAGCAATCCGTATGGCAGCTTCTTATGCAGCTCAAGCTGGTCTCCCAATGGTAGTAGATGCGGTTGGCGTAACAGCTTCAGTCATTCGAAAGAGATTAGTCAGAGACCTTTTAGACTATAGACCTACGGTCCTTAAAGGGAATATGTCGGAAATTCGAAGTCTTGTTGGCTTAAAACACCATGGCATTGGGGTCGATGCGAGTGCTAAAGATCAAGAAACTGAGGATTTGCTTCAAGTTTTGAAAGACTGGTGTCAGACCTATCCAGGTATGTCATTCTTAGTCACAGGCCCCAAGGACCTCATCGTTTCGAAGAATCAGGTCGCTGTACTGGGAAATGGCTGTGCAGAATTTGACTGGATAACAGGAACAGGAGACTTAGTTGGAGCTTTAACAGCTGTTTTTCTCAGCCAAGGAAAGACCGCATTTGAAGCTTCTTGCCTAGCAGTTTCTTATCTCAATATCTCTGCTGAGAGAATAGTTGTTCAAGGAATGGGATTGGAAGAATTTCGTTATCAAGTTCTCAATCAGCTTTCGCTCCTCAGAAGAGATGAAAATTGGCTAGATGCCATCAAAGGAGATGTTTATGAATAGAGAGGCACTTAGACTGTATCTGGTAACCAATCGTTACCAAGATTCCTTGGAAAGCTTTCTTGAAAAGGTTGAGACGGCCTGCCGTTCCGGGGTTAGCATAGTCCAATTACGAGAAAAAAATCTCACAACTAATCAATACTATCAACTGGCAAAACAAGTCAAGAAAATAACAGATGCCTATCAGGTACCCTTGATCATAGATGATCGTTTGGATGTCTGTCTTGCAGTCGATGCTGCAGGTCTGCATATCGGAGACGATGAGCTACCAGTTTCGGTTGCCAGACAAGTCTTGGGCCCTGAAAAAATCCTCGGTGTCACAGCTAAAACTGTAAAAAGAGCCCTTGAGGCAGAAGAAGGAGGTGCCGATTACTTGGGAACAGGAGCCATTTTCCCAACAACCACCAAGGAAAATGCGCCTATCACCCTGATTTCAACTTTGAAAACAATTTGCCAAAGGGTCGCTATTCCAGTAGTTGCTATTGGCGGCTTGACATCAGAGAATATTGGCCAACTTATCGGCACGGGTATAGCTGGTGTAGCCGTAGTGCGTGATTTGATGCAGGCAGAAGATACAGAGGCAAAAACGCAAGCCTTTTTGACAAAGTTGGATGACATTATTTTCTAATTAATACTCAATGAAAATCAAAGAGTAAACTAGGAAGCTAGCCGCAGGTTGCTCAAAGCACAGCTTTGAGCTTGCAGATAAATCTGACCTAGTTTGAAGAAGTATAAAAACTCTCTAATTCCCTTAAAGTGGGAACTAGAGAGTTTTTTTAATCTTTAAAACTTGTATGGTTGACTGGACCAGAACCATGACCGAGTTGAGGGGCATCTTGAATGGCTTTTGTGATAAAGGCCTTGGCCTTATCAACTGCCTGATAAAGACTTTTGCCCTTGGCTAGTTCAGCTGTAATCACTGCAGCAAAGGTACATCCAGTACCATGGGTGTGACAGGTTTGAATTCGTGGACTTTCCCAGACAAATTGTTCATCTTTGGTAAAGAGGAAATCTTTAGCACCACCTTCGAGATGGCCACCTTTGATGACTACAGATTGAGGACCAAATTCTTTTAAAATCAGGCGACCGGCACGTTGCATGTCTTCGGGGTCATGGATTGAGAAACCAACAATCTCTTCTGCCTCAGGAAGATTGGGTGTGATAATGCTTGCAAGGGGAAGCAGGTTTGTTTTTAGGTAGGTTCTGGCACTGGTATCAATCAGGGTGTCACCACTTGTAGCGACCATAACAGGGTCAAGCACATAGGGACAGTCCAGCTTTTTAAGATAGGGCTGGATGATCTCCATGATTTCAGTAGTTGCCAACATTCCAGTTTTTACAGCCTGAGGTGGGATATCCGAAAAGACACTGTCCAATTGGGCTTTCAACATTTGAGGAGAAACGTGCTCGATTAGCTGAACGCCTCTGGTATTTTGAGCGACAAGGCTGGTCACAACGGCCATTCCATAGACATCTCTAGCTTGGAACGATTTCAAATCAGCCATAATGCCAGCACCGCCACTAGGGTCAGTCCCTGCAATGGTCAAAGCAACAGGTAAATAAGTCATCTAAAACCTCCCAACCAACTGAAGTTTGTATTCTTAAGAATAAGCTAGTCTGTTTTAGAAAGGCAATAGAAGACCGCTAGTCCCCATTATCATTTCCACTTCCATCAGCTAGCATTACCTAGATTGAGTCAAAGGGTCTAACAGTCGTTAATCTCAGCTTTACGCACCCCTAGTGGTTGTTTTCTTTTTTCTTTAGTATAGCATATTTTTATAGTTTATATAGTAAAATTTGATTGAAAATCCTTTATCATATGCTTAAAATTCAATTTTTCAAAGAAAAGATTAATTTCATAGTTGACAAATGTAGATTTAAATAGTATACTAAGAAACATAATTGACAAATGTAGATTTTGGAGGTGTACTGATGCAGATTTCAGATGCAGAATGGCAGGTCATGAAGATTATTTGGATGCAAGGAGAGCAGACCAGTTCAGATTTGATTAGGGTTCTGGCGGAGCGATTCGACTGGTCCAAGTCGACCATTCAGACTCTTTTGGCTCGTTTGGTTGAGAAAGAGTGTCTGACTCGAAAAAAAGAAGGTAAGTCCTTTGTTTATTCAGCTCTTTTAACTCTAGACCAAAGCCGGGATTTGCTTGTCCAAGATATCAAGGACAAGGTTTGTTCCCGTAGGATTAAGAATTTGTTGGCTGATTTGATTATGGAATGTGATTTTACTCTAGCTGATTTGGAAGACTTAGAAGCAGTGATTTCAGAGAAAAAGTCAAATACTGTAACAGAAGTAAGATGTAATTGTATGTAAAGGAGATGTCATGTTAAATAGTATTGTAACCATTGTTTGTATTGCCCTTATCGCGTTTATCTTGTTTTGGTTTTTCAAAAAGCCTGAAAAATCTGGACAAAAGGCCCAGCAAAAAAAGGGCTACCAAGAGATTCGAGTGGAGGTCATGGGGGGCTATACGCCTGAGTTGATTATCCTCAAGAAATCAGTGCCAGCCCGCATTATCTTTGACCGCAAGGATCCTTCACCATGTTTGGACCAAATTGTTTTTCCAGATTTTGGTGTATATGCGGACCTGCCAATGGGTGAAGAGTATGTAGTGGAAATCACGCCTGAGCAGGCTGGAGAGTATGGTTTCTCTTGTGGCATGAATATGATGCACGGCAAGATGATTGTAGAATAGGAGAATGATATGACTGAAATTGTAAAAGCAAGTGTTGAAAATGGTGTTCAAAAAATTCGTATCACGGCAGCCAAAGGCTACCATCCAGCTCATATACAGCTTCAAAAAGGGATTCCAGCTGAGATTACCTTTCATCGAGCAACTCCTTCAAACTGTTACAAGGAAATTCTGTTTGAAGAAGAAGGCATCTTGGAACCAATCGGCGTAGATGAGGAGAAAGTCATTCGTTTTACACCTCAAGAATTAGGTCAACATGAATTTTCTTGTGGTATGAAGATGCAAAAGGGAAGTTATACAGTTGTTGAGAAGACTCGAAAATCTCTATCACTTTTACAGCGTTTTTGGATTACTAGTATCTTTACTGTGCCTCTTGTGATCCTCATGATTGGGATGTCGACAGGAGGAATTAGTCACCAAGTCATGCGTTGGGGCACCTTTTTGGCCACAACACCGATTATGCTAGTAGCAGGTGGTCCTTATATCCAAAGTGCTTGGGCTAGTTTTAAAAAGCACAATGCCAACATGGATACCTTGGTTGCTCTGGGAACCCTAGTGGCCTATTTCTATAGCTTAGTTGCCCTCTTCGCTGGTCTCCCAGTTTACTTTGAAAGTGCTGCATTTATCTTCTTCTTCGTTCTTATGGGAGCTGTTTTTGAGGAGAAAATGCGGAAAAATACTTCCCAAGCTGTGGAGAAATTACTTGACTTGCAGGCTAAAACAGCAGAGGTATTGCGAGATGAACGCTATGTTCAAGTTCCCTTGGACCAAGTCAAGGTAGGCGACCTGATTCGGGTGCGACCTGGTGAGAAGATTGCAGTTGATGGGGTTGTAGTAGAAGGTGTGTCCAGTATTAACGAATCCATGGTGACAGGTGAGAGCCTACCAGTGGACAAAACAGTTGGAGATACCGTCATTGGTTCAACCATCAATAATAGTGGAACACTTGTTTTTAGAGCAGAAAAAGTTGGTTCAGAGACTGTTTTGGCTCAGATTGTGGATTTTGTGAAGAAAGCTCAAACCAGTCGTGCACCGATTCAGGACTTGACGGATAAGATTTCAGGGATTTTTGTCCCAGCAGTTGTCATTTTAGGAATCGTGACCTTTTGGGTTTGGTTCGTCTTGCTCAGGGATAGTGTAGTCGTGCTTGGAGCGAGTTTTGTCTCTTCACTTCTCTATGGGGTGGCTGTTTTGATTATCGCCTGCCCTTGTGCCTTGGGTCTTGCAACACCGACAGCCCTTATGGTGGGGACAGGACGCAGTGCCAAGATGGGAGTTCTCCTCAAAAATGGAATGGTTCTACAGGAAATCCAGAAAGTCCAAACTATTGTTTTTGATAAGACAGGAACTTTGACGGAAGGGAAACCTGTGGTCACAGATATCATCGGCGACGAAGTAGAAGTGCTTGGATTGGCAGCTTCCTTGGAAGAAGCTTCTCAACACCCACTGGCTGAAGCTGTTGTGAAACGAGCGACTGAAACTGGACTTGAGCTTCACACTGTTGAAAATTTCCAAGCCTTGCACGGAAAAGGTGTCTCAGGGCGAATCAATGGAAAACAAGTTCTGCTTGGAAATGCTAAAATGCTGGCTGGCATGAACATTTCTAGCACTTATCAAGATAAACTAGAAGAACTGGAAAAAGAAGCTAAGACAGTTGTTTTCTTGGCTGTGGACAATGAAATCAAAGGCTTGCTTGCTCTGCAAGATATTCCAAAGGAAAATGCTCAGCTAGCCATCAGTCAGTTGAAAAAACGTGGCCTTAAAACAGTCATGCTGACAGGAGACAATGTAGGAGTGGCGCGTGCTATTGCAGATCAGATTGGAATCGAAGAGGTCATTGCAGGTGTATTGCCAGAAGAAAAAGCTCATGAAATCCATAAACTACAATCAGCTGGAAAAGTAGCTTTTGTTGGTGATGGCATCAATGACGCTCCTGCCCTCAGTGTAGCAGATGTGGGGATTGCTATGGGAGCTGGAACAGATATCGCCATCGAGTCAGCAGATTTGGTGTTGACAACCAATAACCTCCTAGGTGTGGTGCGTGCCTTCGACATGAGTAAGAAAACTTTTAATCGTATTCTGCTCAATCTTTTCTGGGCCTTTATCTACAATATCGTCGGAATTCCGATAGCAGCAGGAGTCTTTTCAGGTATTGGACTGGCCCTCAACCCAGAACTGGCAGGTCTAGCAATGGCCTTTAGTTCTGTATCTGTGCTGACCAGTTCCCTTCTCTTAAACTTTAGTAAAATAGATTAAAAGCGGGCTTGCTCGCTTTTTATACTCTTCGAAAATCTCTTCAAACCACGTCAGCTTTATCTGCAACCTTAAAGCTGTGATTTGAGCAACCTGCGATTAGCTTCCTAGTTTGCTCTTTGATTTTCATTGAGTATTATAAAACAGAAACTAAAAACGTTTTCAAACTGTACTGTAATAGAGAATAGAAACTTCTGAGCAGATTCTTAGTAAAGTCAAAATAAATGTGATAAATTAGTACTGTAAAAATTTACTGAAACGTTTTCAAAAACTATATGAAACCTTTTTTAGTAGATTTAAAAATATTTGAAGGAGAGTTATCATTATGACTCAAGGGAAAATTACTGCATCTGCAGCAATGCTTAACGTATTGAAAACATGGGGCGTAGACACAATCTACGGTATCCCATCAGGAACACTCAGCTCATTGATGGACGCTTTGGCTGAAGACAAAGATATCCGCTTCTTGCAAGTTCGCCACGAAGAAACAGGTGCTCTTGCAGCGGTTATGCAAGCTAAATTCGGCGGCTCAATCGGGGTTGCAGTTGGTTCAGGTGGTCCAGGTGCGACTCACTTGATTAACGGTGTTTACGATGCAGCTATGGATAACACTCCATTCCTAGCAATCCTTGGATCACGTCCAGTTAACGAACTCAACATGGATGCTTTCCAAGAATTGAACCAAAACCCAATGTACAACGGTATCGCTGTATATAACAAACGTGTAGCTTACGCTGAGCAATTGCCAAAAGTTATTGACGAAGCTTGCCGTGCTGCAGTTTCTAAAAAAGGTCCAGCTGTTGTTGAAATCCCAGTAAACTTCGGTTTCCAAGAAATCGACGAAAACTCATACTACGGTTCAGGTTCATACGAACGTTCATTCATCGCTCCTGCTTTGAACGAAGTTGAAATCAACAAAGCTGTTGAAATCTTGAACAATGCTGAACGTCCAGTTATCTATGCTGGTTACGGTGGTGTTAAAGCTGGTGAAGTGATCACTGAATTGTCACGTAAAATCAAAGCACCAATCATCACAACTGGTAAAAACTTTGAAGCTTTCGAATGGAACTATGAAGGTTTGACAGGTTCTGCTTACCGTGTTGGTTGGAAACCAGCCAACGAAGTGGTCTTTGAAGCAGACACAGTTCTTTTCCTTGGTTCAAACTTCCCATTTGCTGAAGTTTACGAAGCATTCAAGAATACTGAAAAATTCATCCAAGTGGATATTGACCCTTACAAACTTGGTAAACGTCATGCCCTAGACGCTTCAATCCTTGGTGATGCAGGTCAAGCAGCGAAAGCAATCCTTGACAAAGTGAATCCAGTTGAATCTACTCCATGGTGGCGTGCAAACGTTAAGAACAACCAAAACTGGCGTGATTACATGAACAAACTCGAAGGTAAAACTGAGGGTGAATTGCAATTGTATCAAGTTTACAATGCAATCAACAAACATGCTGATCAAGACGCTATCTATTCAATCGACGTAGGTGACACTACTCAAACATCTACTCGTCACCTTCACATGACACCTAAGAACATGTGGCGTACATCTCCACTCTTTGCGACAATGGGTATTGCCCTTCCTGGTGGTATCGCTGCTAAGAAAGACAATCCAGATCGCCAAGTATGGAACATCATGGGTGACGGTGCATTCAACATGTGCTACCCAGACGTTATCACAAACGTTCAATACGACCTTCCAGTTATCAACGTTGTCTTCTCAAATGGTAAATATGCCTTCATCAAGGACAAATACGAAGACACAAACAAACACTTGTTTGGTTGTGACTTCCCTAATGCTGACTATGCGAAAATCGCTGAAGCTCAAGGAGCTGTTGGATTTACAGTTGACCGTATCGAAGACATCGATGCAGTTGTTGCAGAAGCTGTTAAATTGAGCAAAGAAGGTAAAACTGTTGTTATCGATGCTCGCATCACTGAACACCGTCCACTTCCAGTAGAAGTACTTGAATTGGATCCAAAACTTCACTCAGAAGAAGCAATCAAAGCTTTCAAGGAAAAATACGAAGCAGAAGAACTCGTACCATTCCGTCTCTTCTTGGAAGAAGAAGGTTTGCAATCACGCGCAATTAAATAATTTCTTCGTGGAACTTAAAAAGATCGGAGCAATCCGGTCTTTTTATGGAGGATAGTGAATGAATTTAAATCAATTAGATATTATCGTTTCAGATGTTCCCCAAGTCTGTGATGACTTGGAGCGTATTTTGGATAAAAAGTCCGATTATGTTGATGACAGTTTTGCTCAGTTTACGATTGGCAGTCACTGTCTGATGTTGTCCCAAAATCATTTGATTCCTTTGGAAGATTTTCAGTCAGGAATCATTCTTCATATCGAGGTTGAGGATGTAGACCAGAGCTACAAACGGTTGAAAGAGCTTGGTATAAAGGTTTTACACGGACCAGATGTAACCGATTGGGGAACAGAGTCCTTATTAGTTAAAGGGCCTGCTGGTCTAGTGATTGATTTTTATCGTATGAAATAAGTGGACGTTAACCTTAGCTATTTTTAAAACAGAAATTAAGAGTATGAATATTGAAAGATCGGAGCAATCCGGTCTTTTTAACATAAAGCAATTGCACATAAACAATTGACAGCGTTTTTCTAAAATCTTATAATAAAAATATAACAGTACAAAAATAAGATGCATATGAAAGGATGATTTCTATCTGTTAGAGAAGATTGTAAAATATGTCTCTTTGTTTTGATTTGTAAATTAGGCTTTTGTCCAATGGCCAAGCATATTACGGAATTAAGCTCTTCTTTGATTTGTAAGAATATGCAAGAGAAAATTCTTAAAAATCTAGCACTTTATGCTATTTCTGGATGCTATTAAGATATTTTAGATGTGGACTAGAGAAGGGTAAGCAAAAATATCTATCAAGAAAAACAAAAAGGTTGTAAAAAAACCTGAAGTTGTAAGCAATAATTGTAATATTTGTTAAGTTTATATAAAAATGGATAGGGTGGCTAGTCTCTCTATTTTTCTAGGAGGGCATTATGAATAAAATATTTCACTATCTGGATAAGAAAACGAAGTTTTATACAATCATTGGTGCACTGGCAAATGGAGGTTTGGCTCTTGCTCAACCCTTAGTCGTATCACAAGCCTTGTCCTTAAATCAAGGAGAACTGACTTATTCTAAAATCATACAGTTTGCTGTTTTTGGCTTTACAGTATACTTCGTCTTGTATAGCTTAATGCTCTTTTGTAATCATACACATAATGTTTTTAGACGTGAAATTCAAATGAATATGAGGGCAGATTTATTTGACAAGCTGATGATAAATAAAGATTTTAACGAAGATGAAAAAATCACCATGCTCACACAAGATATGGAGTATTTTGGGGATAATTACTTAGAAAAATACGTTAATATCATTTGCTGGAGCTTTGTAGCATTACTAACAGCGATTTATATTATTTTGCAAAATTTGTTACTAGGTAGTATTTTTGTCTTTTTCACTATTTTACGTCCTATTCCTCAGTTCTTGATGAATAAAAGACTCAAACATACTGGTGATGACATGGCTCAAGGCAGAGTAGAAGTGCATAATCAAGTATCTGATAGTATCCGAGGAGCATATACTCTACTCATGAACCAAGCAATTTCTGAAAATCAGAACAGATTTTGGAAGATTAATAGACATTATCAACTAGCCATTCAAAAATTTTGCTTTACCCATAATATAATTTTCTTTTGCAACGGTTTCATGGTCTTTTTAAGCCAAGTTTTACCACTTGTTTTAGGTTTTTACTTTGCTATGGCTGGGCAGAAAGTGTCAGTGGCAAGTCTTGTTGCTATGTATATCGCAGCAGGTCAGCTAGTGAGCCCTATTCAGACTATTATGTATGATGTTGTAGATATACAAGGGGCAAAAACGACAGCAGATAAGATTTTTGGAGTATTAGAAATTGGAGATGTAAAACAGATAGATAAAAAAGATGCGCAAGAATTGCATGCTCTGCACATTAAAAATTTAAGTAAATCCTATGGTGACAGACAACTTTTTACTCATCTAAATTTGGATGTTCAAGCAGGTCAGAAAGTTTTAATCAAAGGACCGAGTGGTTGTGGTAAGTCAACCTTGTTTCGACTCATTACTGGAGAAGAAATAGCAGATGAGGGAGAAATTATCGGTGTGACAACTGTTAATGAATGTACATCAAGTTTTGTATCCAGTATAGGAATTATTAGCCAACATCCATTTCTCTTTAACGATACAGTGCGTTATAATTTGACCTTAGGACAAGAATTTTCTGAGGAAGAGTTGCTTGCTGTTTTGAAACAAGTCAAACTAGATTTTGAATTGACGGGTGGGATGGATTTTATTATCAAAAATAACGGGGAGAATATTTCTGGGGGACAAAGAGTAAGGATTGAATTGGCACGTTTTCTTCTTCGTAAAAAAAATCTGTTATTGGCTGATGAAGTGACCGCAGCCCTAGACAAAGAAAACGCCCTCATGGTACATGAACTACTATTTTCTCTTCCTGTTATGATGTTAGAAATTGCCCATCATATTGATGATGAAAGTAGATATCAACAAGTTGTAGATTTAGGAAAATATTGAATCTGGTTTAAAAGTCAGTTTTATCAGGAAATAAAGTAAATATTTCAGCAATAAAACATCCAGTATCAAGATTTTTCAATATATAGTAATATGCGTTTTTATGATTATATATACTTTTCCCAACTTCAATCTTCTTTCTTATCACAAGATTGTGATAGTTTACATCTTCATAACAAAAGCTTCAAAGTCTTGATTGTTTTGAAAAAAGATTATAAAATATGATTCATAAAAATGAAAGAGGTTTTGAAAATGTCTGAAAAACAAATGAAAATTTTGGGTTGGGTAGCGACCTTCATGTCCGTTATGATGTATGTCTCTTACTTCCCACAAATCATGAACAACCTGGCTGGTCAAAAAGGAAATTTCATCCAACCCTTAGTCGCAGCCATCAACTGTAGTCTCTGGGTTTATTACGGTCTTTTCAAGAAAGAAAGAGATATTCCACTTGCAGCTGCCAATGCGCCAGGTATCGTTTTTGGTCTAGTAACGGCTATCACGGCATTGATTTAAAAAGAAGACTGGTTTCAGTCTTTTTTGTACATAAAAATAGATTCTCAAGTAAAGAAAGTCTAATGAGAGATGAGGAGAATAGCCGTTGACTGCGTGCTTTCTGAGTGCTGCTTTAGGGGTTCCTCCATCAAACAAAAGATTATTTCGTTACTATTTTTACAAAATCTTCTCCCTACTTTATAAGATCGGAAAAAGAGTTCAATTCGAACTCTTTTTTTGCTATAATGAGGGGAGAAAAATCAGACAGGAGATCGACATGTCAGAACCATTATTTTTACAATCAGTTATGCAAGAAAAAATCTGGGGTGGAACCAAGCTACGTGATGAGTTTGGCTACGACATCCCAAGTGAAAAAATTGGCGAATACTGGGCTATCTCAGCTCACCCAAATGGAGTTTCTAAGGTTGCAAATGGACGCTACGAGGGAACAGACCTTGCTACTTTGTATGCGGAACACCGTGAATTGTTTGGCAACCGTCCAGAACCAGTATTTCCTCTCTTAACTAAAATTCTCGATGCCAATGACTGGCTCAGTGTCCAAGTGCATCCAGACGATGCCTATGGACTAGAGCATGAAGGCGAACTTGGAAAAACAGAATGCTGGTATATCATCGCTGCAGATGAAGGATCAGAGATTATCTATGGTCATAATGCCAAGTCAAAAGAAGAACTCCGTCAGCAAATCGAAGCTAAAGACTGGGATGGTCTATTAACAAAAGTCCCTGTTAAGGCTGGAGATTTCTTCTATGTACCAAGTGGAACCATGCACGCTATCGGGGCGGGAATCTTGATTCTTGAAACCCAGCAGTCTAGCGATACCACTTACCGTGTCTATGACTTTGACCGTAAGGACGACAAGGGCAACTTGCGTGAACTTCACCTTGAAAAATCCATCGATGTCTTGAACATTGGTGAACCCGCAAATAGCCGTCCTGTAACTGTCAAAGCTGATGATTTACGCTCAACTCTCCTTGTATCCAATGATTTCTTCGCCGTTTACAAGTGGGAAATCACTGGAAAAGTTGATTTTGAAAAGACAGCTGACTACAGCTTATTGAGTGTCTTGGATGGGGAAGGTCAGCTAACAGTTGACGGGAAAAACTATCCAATCCAAAAAGGTAGCCACTTTATCCTACCAAGTGATGTTGAAACTTGGATCCTAGAAGGGCAAGGGCTGGAATTGATTGTCAGTCATCCATAAAAAGAAAGGGCCTGAGTTTACTACTCAAGTCCTTTTTGATTACATAAATTGGGCGATAAAGACCACAATGATAATGATTGGAATGATGAAACGAAGAAGGAAGAGCCAGACTTGGAACAGTCCCTGTTTCCATGCTGTTTCATCGAGATGGAGTTCCTCCATTGCAAGAGCCTTTTTAAAGATATAGCCTGTAAAAAGTGAAAGGCAGAGAGCTCCAAATGGCATGAGGAGATTGGAAACCAAGAAGTCCATAGCGTCAAAGAAGGTCTTCCCAAAGATGTGAATATCCGCCATGACACCGTAAGATAGGGCTGAGGGAATGCCAAAGACAAAGGTCAGAATTCCTAAAATAGCACTCCACTTAGTACGCTTACTGTTGTCCTGATTGGTGATATTACCCACATTGATTTCCAGCATAACGACAGAAGAAGTGACTGTTGCAAAGAGGAAGAGCAAGAGGAAGAGGATGTAGAAAATGGTTCCAAACGGCATCTTGTCAAAGAGTTGAGGCAAGACGATAAAGAGCAGGCTCGGTCCCTCTTCAGATTGTATATTGAAGGCTGACATGGCTGGGAAAATGGCTAGACCCGCCATGATAGATACAGAGATATTCATGGCTACGATAGAAATTCCTGACTGGACTAGATTGGTTTTCTTGTCCAAGTATGAAGCATAGGTCAACATGGCTGTAACCCCTAGTGAGAGGGCAAAGAAAGATTGTCCCAGAGCATAGAGGAGACCAGCACTTGTCAGCTTAGAGAAGTCTGGTTTGAGGAAGTAAAGAACCCCTTCCATGGCATTTGGCAAACTGAGAGAGCGCCCAATGATGACAACAAAGATGATAAAGAGCAGAGGCATCATGACTTTCGAAGCTCTTTCAATCCCTTTTTGAACCCCACGTGATACAATAAAGATATTCAACAAGATAAAGGCTGCTTGAGCTCCGAGGGCAATGGCTGGATTTGAAATGATGGAAGTAAATAACTGAGCATAATCACCCGTTCCACCAAGTTGGAACAATTTTCCAAACTCAATGCCTAGATAAACCAGAATCCATCCCCCAATAACACTGTAGAAAGATAAGAGGATAAAGAGGGCAAAGGCACCAATCCAACCGATAAAGTTGTACTTGCTATTCTTGCCTAGTTTTCCAAAGGTTTTGATTGCTGAGACACCAGCGCTTCGGCCGAGTGCAAATTCAGCTAGCAAAAGAGGGAAACCAATTAGAATAGTGGAAATGAGAAAGACCAGTAAAAATCCTCCTCCACCGTTAGCAGCAGTCATATAGGGGAATTTCCAAACGGCACCAAGTCCAATGGCTGAACCAGCAGATGCTAGAATAAAGCCTAGTTTAGAACCCCATTGCGATTTTTCAGACATAGTTAAACTCCTAAAATTAGTGTTACAAAAGAAAAAGCTACTGCCCTTGGCAAATAGCCTCATCAGTACTCAAGATGAGCGTTTCTTTTGATCGATAGACTTGACTATCCTATCATGTTTTCTAAGGTCTGTCAAGAAAACCATTTTCATGTTATGATAAAGTAAAAAAATTTCGCAAAAACGCTTGACTCTAACCTAAGGGGAGGGGTTATACTATCAATGTAAGGAGGAAATCATGTACCATATAAAAGAAGCTGCGCAGCTTTCAGGTGTCTCTGTCAAGACCCTGCACCACTACGATAAGATAGGACTCTTGGTCCCCTTAAAGTCGGAAAACGGCTATCGAACCTACAGTCAGGAGGATTTGGAACGCCTTCAGGTTATTCTTTACTACAAATATCTAGGATTTTCTTTAGAAAAAATAGCAGAGCTATTAAAGGAAGAAAGGACAGATTTATTGCCTCATTTGACTAGGCAGTTGGACTATTTGACTCGAGAAAGGGAACATCTGGATACCTTGATTTCAACCTTGCAAAAAACCATTCAAGAACAAAAAGGAGAAAGAGAAATGAGCATTCAAGAGAAATTTGCTGGATTTAACTACCAAGACCATCAAAAATACCACCAAGAGGCGGTAGAGAAATATGGACAAGAAGTCATGGACCAAGCGCTGGAGCGCCAAAAAGGTCACGAAGACGAAGCTACAGCTGCCTTCAACCAAGTTTTTCAAGCCTTGGCACAAAATCTTCAAGCTGGACTTCCTGTAACATCAGACGCAAATCAAGAAGAAGCAGCTAAACTCTTGCAAGCCATCCGAACCTATGGATTTGACTGCTCTATTGAAGTCTTCGGTCATATCGGGAAAGGATACGTCTATAACCCTGAGTTTAAGGAAAATATTGACAAGTTTGGACCTGGTACAGCCCAGTACACATCAGATGTCATTGCCCACTATGTCCAAACTCATATAAAATAAAATCGGAGGAGTATTCTTCCGATTTTTACTAAATTCAAGTACTACTTGCTTAATAATTTTTCTACCACATTTAGTTTTCGCATTGTCAAATCTACATTAAAAAGCTTTTCGAGATAGTTGGTATGGAGTTTCTTTTGTTTAGCAGTTCTAGGGAGATAGAGGTAAAGGCAGTGGTTACCGATACAAATTTCTTCTTCACCGTAATCAATTTTTAATTTTTCTAAAGGGAGACTTTGAATAGCTTCTTGATAAAAAATCACGTGTACACGGTCATAAAGATAGTGTTCTCCAAACGGATTTTCTTGGACAATGTTTTTAAAATCACTTTTGTTCTTGATTACCATTTTTAAGTCAGCACCAATATTTTCATTTATTAGAGTATGAACACGTTCTCGTATTGTTTCTAAATCTAAGTCACTTTCAAGAATGATATTCCCACTTTGAATATAGGTTCGAACTTGTTGAAAACCAGCTTCTGTTAAGATATCTACTAGATAAGACATTTTAGGGATAGCATTTTTTCCATTAGGAGTAACTCCCCTTAACAAGATAATATGTTCCAAAGTAGTTCCTTTCTTTTTGGGCGGATTGTTCCGTTTAGTAATGTATATTTAGATTGGGTTTGATCCCGCCACCCAGCCGGTACAGAGGGCAGAAGTGATGTTAAAGCCACCCGTGTGGGCATTGATATCTAGTACCTCGCCAGCAAAGTGGAGTCCAGGTACCAGCTTACTTTCTAGAGTTTTGGGATTGATTTCCTTGAGACTGACGCCCCCTTTGGTAACAAAGGACTTGGCAAGGGACATTTTTCCGGTCACAGGAATTTTAAGTTCCTTGATGGACTGGAGAAGTTGATCTCGCTCTTTTTCAGTCAACTGTTTGACTTTTTCAGGATAGCCTTGCACAAAAAATTCTGCCAAGCGTTCTGGCAACAAGGTTCTTAAAGCGTTTTTCAAGGATTTTTCCCGATTTTCTTCTAGAAATGTAACCAAGTCCTTTTCAGAAAGTTGAGGTAAAACATCCAGTGAGAGAATCTCTCCACCCTTTACAAAACTAGACATACGCAGGGCAACAGGACCTGACAAACCAAAGTGGGTAAAAAGCAAATCGTGAGTGATGACATGCTTGCCATAGCTTAGGGTTACATCGTCCAGAGAAATTCCTTGAAGCACCTTGTGTGGAAAATCTGTTAATAAAGGACTTTCAGCTGCCTCAAGCTCGGTAATGGTGTGTTTAAAATGACGAGCAATCTCGTGACCAAACCCAGTAGAACCAGTAGAAGGATAGGATTTTCCACCAGTTGTGACAATGAGTTTATCACAAGTGAAGGTTTGGTCAGCTGATTTAAGGACAAACTGGTCATCTATATTTTTAACCGAAACAATTTCTGTTTGAGTGAGAACTTGACCACCGAGCTCAGTGATTTTCTTTTCCAAGGCTTCGATAATGGTACGAGACTTGTCACTAGTAGGAAAGACGCGTCCGTGGTCTTCGACCTTAAGTTTAACACCATTTTCAGTAAAAAAGTTGATGATATCATGGTTATCAAATTGGGAGAAGACACTATAAAGAAAGCGTCCGTTCCCAGGAATTCCAGCTAGTAGGTCGTCCAAGCTACCGTTGTTGGTTACATTACAACGTCCCCCACCAGTACCAGCTAATTTTTTTCCAAGTTTCCGATTTTTTTCGATGAGGAGGGTTTTCTGTCCATAAAAGCTACTGGAAATTGTAGCCATCATTCCAGCAGGTCCTCCACCGATGACAATAGTATCAAAATGTTTCATAGCTCTATTGTACCACAAAAAACAAGAGATGATGGTCACCTCTTGTCAAGAATGCAATTAATCAATTTCATATCCCATCAGCAAACCACCATCTTCTGCATAGAAGCTGCAGAGACCAGAGGTTGGGAGAATTTTAATATCCGCCTGTGGAAAATTTTCACGGATTCGGTCTGAGAGCTGTTGGCAACATTTCTCGTTATTGCGTTGAGCCATGACAATACGACCACCAGCATATCCTGCTTTCACTAACTCTTCATATGCTGCCTGAATCGATTTCTTTGGTCCTCGTGCTTTTTGTAGCAATTCAAGGGTTCCAGTTTCACTAGCTTCCCCGACCATACGGATATTTAGAAGGCCAACGACCGTACCGATTAGCTTGCTCAAACGGCCGTTCTTCACCAAGTTATCGACTTTAGCTAGGACAAAGAGCAACTTGGTTTTTTCTTGATAGGCGGTGATAGCTTCAACCACTTCTTCAAAAGATAAGCCTTGATCAATCAAGTCATTCAATTTTTCTACGAGTAGGTCAACCTCACCACCAGCAGACAAACTATCAATTACATGAATCTTAGTGTCAGGATGTTCTTCCAGATAAATATTCTTGGCCAGTTGAGCACTATTGTGACTGCCAGAGAGAGTACCTGTGATGGTTACTAGAAAAATGTTTGTGGCTCCTTCAAATGCTCGCAAATAATCATCTGGGCTTGGACAAGCTGATTTTGAAGCTTCTGCAGTTGCATACATGGTTTCCATCATTTGATCAATATCAAGACTGGCATCATCAATAAAGACCTGATCAGCTACTTGAATGGTTAAGGGAACACTCACAAAGGTCGTGTCAATAGCTGGTTTTGCCAGTTGACGATAATCACAACCAGAGTCAGCAATAATCTTCCAAGTCATAGAAATTCTCCATCTTTGCCATTTATACATTGACAAAGGTTCTGTCTTTTTTTACAATTATATCATGAAAACCCTTGAAACAAAAGCCTTATCCGTCTGTTGTGACAAGTAGAAAGAAAATGTTATGTCTGAACGTAGAATCTCTGAAAAATCTCTTGAAAATCTCAGAAAATCAAACCAAGAATCCAATTTATTAACCAGAGAAGCCATCGAAACAGCCCTCTTGCAGCTCTTGGAAAAAAAGGACTTGACCAAGATTAGTATTTCTGAATTGGTTAAGCGTGCAGGCGTTTCGCGTGCAGCCTTTTATCGTAATTATGATTCCAAAGAGGAGATTTTAGAAAGCGTCTTTAAACGAACTGTCCACAATATTATGGAACAGTTGCATCATTATGATTTAAAGACAGACCTTTATCTGGTCTGGGTTCACCTTTTCCGAGAGGCAAGAAAGGAAGCCAGAGTGATTCAACTGGCCTTAGATTACCATCTGGAAAAAATCTTTGTCCAAGCCATGCAGGAGTTTCTGGAAAAATACCATGGAAAATCAAAAGGTGTCAGCTCTTATCTTCATTCCTTCTGGAGCTCGGCCATCGTCTCTGTCCTTCTAAAATGGATCAAGGATGGCATGAAGGTACCTGCTGAAAAGATAGCGGATTTACGGTTACCATTTTTTAAAAAATAGAGAAAAAGGAGAAAAGAGATGACTGAAAAAAGACTAGCATGGGATGAGTATTTTGCAGCCCAAGCCTTACTAATTGCCAATCGTTCCACTTGTAAACGTGCCAAAGTGGGCGCGATTCTGGTAAAAGATAATAAGGTTATTTCCACTGGTTACAATGGTTCGGTATCAGGAACCGAGCATTGTATTGACCACGAATGTCTAGTCATTGAAGGACACTGTGTTCGCACCCTTCATGCTGAGGTCAATGCTATCCTTCAAGGTGCAGAACGTGGTGTTCCTAAAGGCTTTACAGCCTATGTAACGCATTTTCCTTGTCTGAACTGTACAAAACAATTGCTGCAGGTCGGTTGCAAGCGCGTGGTTTATATTAACCAGTATCGAATGGACGACTATGCCCAATACCTTTATCAAGAAAAGGGAACAGAATTAACCCATTTACCACTTGAGACAGTACAGGCAGCTCTTAAAGAGGCAGATCTAATGTAAAAATTATCAAAAATAAATGGTTTAGAAAGATTTTTAAACCGTTTTTTGGTATAATAAGAAGAATAAATTGAAAGAAGGAACTCCAAAAATGGGAAAAATTGAAGTTATTAATCATCCACTGATTCAACACAAATTGTCAATCTTGCGTCGTACAGATACTTCTACAAAAGCTTTCCGTGAGCTAGTAGATGAGATTGCAATGTTGATGGGATATGAAGTACTTCGTGATCTTCCGCTAGAAGATGTGGAAATCGAAACACCAATTACAAAAACAGTTCAAAAACAATTGGCAGGTAAGAAATTGGCCATCGTTCCAATCTTGCGCGCAGGTATCGGGATGGTTGATGGGCTCTTGAGCTTGGTTCCAGCTGCTAAAGTTGGCCACATCGGTATGTACCGTGATGAAGAAACACTTCAACCAGTTGAGTACCTGGTAAAATTGCCTGAAGATATTGACCAACGTCAAATTTTTGTAGTAGACCCAATGTTGGCAACAGGTGGTTCAGCAATCTTGGCTGTTGATTCTCTTAAAAAACGTGGCGCATCAAATATCAAATTTGTCTGCCTTGTATCTGCTCCAGAAGGTGTAAAAGCCCTTCAAGAAGCTCATCCAGATGTAGAAATCTTTACAGCAGCCTTGGATGACCGCTTAAATGAGCACGGTTATATCGTTCCAGGTCTTGGAGATGCTGGGGACCGCTTGTTCGGTACGAAATAAGATCGAAAAGAAGATTGACTTGGAAAAGAAGTTCCAGTCACGAAAGGAGGTTGAGTTTTTGTTTCTGTCCAATGAAAACAGAGCAAAAATTTGACCTTTTTTGACCTAGATATTATAATAGTCTTATCTTCAGTCATTTGACCAACAAAATTTAAAACTCAAAAGGAGAAATAAATGATTCCTGTAGTTATTGAACAAACAAGCCGTGGAGAACGTTCTTACGATATTTACTCACGTCTTCTCAAAGACCGCATCATTATGCTGACAGGTCCAGTTGAAGACAATATGGCTAACTCTGTTATTGCCCAATTGCTTTTCTTGGATGCTCAAGATAGTACAAAAGATATTTACCTTTATGTCAATACACCTGGTGGTTCCGTTTCAGCTGGTTTGGCAATCGTTGATACCATGAACTTTATCAAGGCAGATGTCCAAACTATCGTTATGGGAATGGCTGCATCTATGGGAACAGTCATCGCATCAAGTGGAGAAAAAGGCAAACGTTTCATGCTTCCAAATGCAGAGTATATGATTCACCAACCAATGGGTGGTACAGGTGGTGGTACTCAACAAACCGATATGGCGATTGCTGCAGAACACTTGCTTAAAACTCGTAACACCTTGGAAAAAATCTTGGCTGAAAATTCAGGACAGTCAATCGAAAAAGTCCATGCAGATGCAGAACGCGATAATTGGATGAGCGCTCAAGAAACACTTGAATATGGCTTCATTGATGAAATCATGGCCAACAATTCATTGAATTAATAATCAAAGGAGGCAAACTCGACTGGGTTTGCTTTTTTTGATATAATAGGGAGAGATTTCTTAGAAAGAGGATTTATCATGTTTGAAAAAGTCAATCGATCTGGCTTGATTATCTATCTTTACTATAATCGTGATGCAAAAAAATTGCAGGATTATGGAGATATTACCTATCATTCCAAGAAACATCGTTACTTGCAACTTTATGTTCCAACTCAAGAAGTGGAGCAATTGGTTGGGCGCTTGAGCAAGGAAAAGTTTATAAAAAAAGTCAGAGTTTGTCATATCCAAGAGCTGGAAACACCCTTTGTGGGCAATCTTTATCGAGAGGAAAACGTTATCATCGAAAAAGTTCAAGAAAAGTGTTGACAATTTTCTGATAATTCGGTATATTCTTAACATGCTATTTATTTAAGAAATAAGGAGACAAAAAAGATGAAGAAAAAATTTGCCCTATCGTTTGTGGCTCTTGCAAGTGTAGCACTTCTTGCAGCCTGTGGAGAAGTGAAGTCTGGAGCGTCAAATGCTGCTGGTAATTCAGTAGATGAAAAGACAATCAAAATCGGATTTAACTTTGAGGAAACTGGTGCTGTAGCAGCCTACGGAACATCTGAACAAAAAGGTGCCCAACTTGCTGTTGATGAAATCAATGCTGCAGGTGGTATCGATGGAAAACAAATCGAAGTAGTCGATAAAGATAACAAGTCTGAAACAGCTGAGGCTGCTTCAGTAACAACTAACCTTGTAACTCAATCTAAAGTATCAGCAATCGTAGGACCTGCTACATCTGGTGCGACTGCAGCTGCGGTGGCTAACGCTACAAAAGCAGGTGTTCCATTGATTTCGCCAAGTGCGACTCAAGATGGATTGACTAAAGGTCAAGATTACCTCTTTATCGGAACTTTCCAAGATAGCTTCCAAGGAAAAATTATCTCAAACTATGTTTCTGATAAATTGCAAGCTAAGAAAGTTGTTCTTTATACTGACAATGCTAGTGACTATGCTAAAGGTATTGCCAAAGCCTTCCGTGAAGCTTACAAAGGTGAAATCGTTGCAGATGAAACTTTCGTAGCAGGTGACACAGACTTCCAAGCAGCCCTTACAAAAATGAAAGGGAAAGACTTTGATGCTATCATCGTCCCTGGTTACTACACTGAAGCTGGTAAAATTGTAAACCAAGCGCGTGGTATGGGAATTGACAAACCAATCGTTGGTGGTGATGGATTCAACGGTGAAGAGTTTGTACAACAAGCAACTCCTGAAAAAGCATCAAACATCTACTTTATCTCAGGCTTCTCAACTACTGTAGAAGTTTCAGCTAAAGCAAAAGCCTTCCTTGATGCTTACCGTGCTAAGTACAACGAAGAGCCTTCAACATTTGCAGCCTTGGCTTATGACTCAGTTCACCTTGTAGCAAACGCAGCAAAAGGTGCTAAAAACTCTGGTGAAATCAAGGATAACCTTGCTAAAACAAAAGACTTTGAAGGTGTAACTGGTCAAACAAGCTTCGATGCAGACCACAACACAGTCAAAACTGCTTACATGATGACCATGAACAATGGTAAGGTTGAAGCAGCAGAAGTTGTAAAACCATAATAGAAAAATGTTGAAATAGGGAATGAGCCTCTGACTCACTCCCTGTTTCGGTGTTTAAGAACCTATCAAAAAGTGAGGGGAAACCCTCGGAATTATAAATAGAAAGAGTGAATCTTATGCTCCAACAACTAGTAAATGGTTTGATTCTAGGTAGTGTTTATGCGCTGTTAGCCCTAGGATATACCATGGTTTACGGAATTATCAAGCTCATCAACTTCGCCCATGGTGATATTTATATGATGGGAGCCTTTATCGGTTATTTCTTGATTAATTCTTTCCAAATGAATTTCTTTGTAGCTCTTATTGTAGCTATGTTAGCGACAGCCATTCTTGGTGTCGTGATTGAGTTCCTTGCTTACCGACCTTTGCGTCACTCTACTCGTATTGCTGTTTTGATTACAGCTATTGGGGTTTCCTTCCTATTGGAGTATGGCATGGTCTATCTGGTTGGTGCCAATACCCGTGCCTTCCCTCAAGCGATTCAAACAGTTCGTTATGATCTGGGACCAATTAGCTTAACAAACGTGCAGTTAATGATCTTGGCGATTTCCTTGATTTTGATGATTTTGTTACAAGTCATTGTCCAAAAGACCAAGATGGGGAAAGCCATGCGTGCAGTATCCGTAGATAGCGATGCGGCACAATTGATGGGGATCAATGTAAACCGTACTATCAGCTTTACCTTTGCTTTGGGTTCAGCTCTTGCGGGTGCGGCTGGTGTTCTGATTGCCCTCTATTATAACTCTCTTGAGCCTTTGATGGGAGTTACTCCAGGTCTTAAGTCTTTCGTTGCCGCAGTACTTGGTGGTATCGGAATCATTCCTGGTGCGGCGCTTGGTGGATTTGTAATTGGTCTATTGGAAACCTTTGCGACAGCCTTTGGAATGTCAGACTTCCGTGATGCCATTGTTTATGGAATCTTGTTGTTGATCTTGATTGTCCGCCCAGCTGGTATCCTTGGTAAAAATGTGAAAGAGAAGGTGTAAACGATGAAAGAAAATTTAAAAGTTAATATTCTATGGTTACTCCTTTTGTTAGCTGGCTATGGCTTGATTAGTGTACTGATTTCAGTCGGAGTACTCAATCTATTCTATGTACAGATTTTACAACAAATCGGAATTAATATTATTCTGGCTGTTGGTCTCAACTTAATCGTTGGTTTTTCAGGACAATTTTCACTTGGTCATGCTGGTTTCATGGCGATTGGTGCCTACGCAGCAGCTATTATTGGTTCTAAATCACCGACCTACGGTGCCTTCTTTGGAGCTATGCTGGTAGGTGCTTTGCTTTCAGGAGCAGTTGCCTTACTTGTCGGAATTCCAACCTTGCGTTTGAAGGGGGACTATCTTGCAGTAGCAACTCTAGGTGTTTCTGAAATTATCCGTATCTTTATCATCAATGGCGGAAGCCTTACAAATGGTGCGGCAGGTATCTTGGGAATTCCAAACTTTACAACTTGGCAAATGGTTTACTTCTTTGTCGTGATTACAACCATTGCAACCTTGAACTTCTTGCGTAGTCCAATTGGTCGTTCGACCCTCTCCGTTCGTGAGGATGAAATCGCTGCTGAGTCAGTTGGGGTTAATACGACTAAAATTAAAATTATCGCTTTTGTCTTTGGTGCCATTACTGCAAGTATTGCAGGGTCACTTCAGGCAGGATTTATCGGTTCAGTTGTACCGAAAGATTACACTTTCATCAACTCAATCAACGTTTTGATTATTGTTGTATTTGGTGGACTTGGTTCCATTACAGGTGCAATTGTTTCAGCTATTGTTCTTGGAATTTTGAATATGCTTCTCCAAGACGTTGCTAGCGTGCGTATGATTATCTACGCTTTGGCCTTGGTATTGGTAATGATTTTCAGACCAGGTGGACTCCTTGGAACATGGGAATTGAGCCTATCACGTTTCTTTAAAAAATCTAAGAAGGAGGAACAAAACTAATGGCATTACTTGAAGTAAAACAGTTAACCAAACATTTTGGCGGTCTAACAGCTGTTGGAGATGTAACTCTTGAATTGAACGAAGGGGAACTGGTTGGACTAATCGGTCCAAATGGAGCTGGGAAAACCACCCTTTTCAACCTCTTGACGGGTGTTTATGAACCAAGCGAGGGAACAGTAACCCTAGATGGTCACCTTTTGAATGGAAAGTCACCTTATAAGATTGCCTCTTTGGGACTTGGACGTACATTCCAAAATATCCGTCTCTTTAAAGATTTAACAGTTTTGGACAATGTTTTGATTGCCTTTGGCAACCATCACAAACAACATGTTTTTGCTAGTTTTTTACGCTTACCAGCTTTTTATAAGAGTGAAAAAGAATTAAAGGCTAAAGCTTTGGAATTATTGAAAATCTTTGATTTAGATGGGGATGCAGAGACTCTTGCTAAAAACCTCGCCTACGGACAACAACGCCGTTTGGAAATTGTTCGTGCCCTTGCTACGGAGCCTAAAATTCTCTTTTTAGATGAACCAGCCGCAGGTATGAACCCACAGGAAACAGCTGAATTGACTGAGTTAATTCGTCGTATCAAAGATGAATTTAAAATTACGATCATGCTGATTGAACACGATATGAATCTGGTCATGGAAGTAACAGAACGTATCTATGTACTTGAATATGGTCGTTTGATTGCTCAGGGAACTCCAGACGAAATTAAGACCAATAAACGAGTTATCGAAGCTTATCTAGGAGGTGAAGCCTAATGTCTATGTTAAAAGTTGATAATCTTTCTGTGCATTACGGTATGATCCAAGCAGTCCGTGATGTAAGCTTTGAAGTGAATGAAGGAGAGGTAGTTTCCCTTATCGGTGCCAATGGTGCAGGTAAGACAACCATTCTCCGTACCTTGTCTGGTTTGGTTAGACCAAGTTCTGGAAAGATTGAATTTTTAGGTCAAGAAATCCAAAAAATGCCGGCTCAGAAAATCGTAGCAGGTGGCCTTTCACAAGTTCCAGAAGGACGCCACGTCTTTCCTGGCTTGACTGTTATGGAAAACCTTGAAATGGGAGCTTTTTTGAAGAAAAATCGTGAAGAAAATCAAGCTAACTTGAAGAAAGTTTTCTCACGCTTTCCACGTCTTGAAGAACGCAAGAACCAAGATGCAGCTACTCTTTCAGGGGGAGAACAACAAATGCTTGCCATGGGACGTGCTCTTATGTCAACACCAAAACTTCTTCTTTTAGATGAACCATCAATGGGACTTGCCCCAATCTTTATCCAAGAGATTTTTGATATCATTCAAGATATCCAGAAGCAAGGAACAACCGTCCTCTTGATTGAACAAAATGCCAATAAAGCACTCGCAATCTCTGATCGAGGCTATGTACTGGAAACAGGGAAAATCGTTCTATCAGGAACAGGAAAAGAACTCGCATCATCAGAAGAAGTCAGAAAAGCATATCTGGGTGGCTAAACTAGTCTGGGAGACTAGTTTAGGTTGCGGATGGAGATTGCGAAGCAATCATCAGAATCCAGTGAATTGTTTTAGTCGGTATATTTAGATTGCAAACAAATCTGCATCTACTTTGAAAGATGAATTTCTAATAATTGAAAAAACCGAATGAAACGTTTCTTACCTTCATTCACAGAGCTCGATTTCAGAGCTCTTTTTGCTAGCTTATTCATACTTTTCTGAATTTTGAAAAAGAAATGTAAGCGTTTGATAGATTTACAAAAAGATTGTATAATAGGGATAAGAATAGAAAAGGAGAAGTCTCATGGCAGTTAAAGATTTTATGACCCGCAAGGTAGTGTATATTAGTCCAGATACAACAGTATCTCATGCAGCAGATTTGATGAGAGAGCAAGGGTTGCACCGCTTGCCTGTTATCGAAAATGATCAATTGGTTGGTTTGGTAACTGAAGGAACCATTGCTCAAGCTAGTCCATCAAAAGCAACAAGTCTTTCTATCTATGAGATGAATTATCTTCTAAATAAGACAAAAGTAAAAGATGTCATGATTCGCGATGTTGTCACTGTTTCAGGCTATGCGAGTCTAGAAGATGCAACTTATCTGATGTTGAAAAATAAGATTGGTATTCTTCCTGTAGTAGATAACCATCAAGTCTATGGGGTTATTACGGACCGTGACGTTTTCCAAGCCTTTCTTGAAATTGCTGGTTATGGTGAGGAAGGAATTCGTGTCCGCTTTGTTACAGAAGATGAAGTTGGTGTTCTTGGTAAAATTGTTTCTTTGATTGTAGAAGAAAATTTGAATATCTCTCATACAGTCAATATTCCGCGTAAGGATGGTAAGGTTATTATCGAAGTTCAAATTGATGGATCAATTGATTTACCTGCTTTAAAAGAAAAATTTGAATCAGAAAACATCCAAGTAGAAGAGATTAGTCGTACTTCTGCTAAAATTTTGTAAGAAGGGAAGCCGCAAGGCTTCTTTTTTCATGAAAAGGGGAGTAGAGCAAAAGATGGAAAGAAATGATAGATTATGGTATAATAAAACGATATAAAAAAGGAGTATTTATGGACATTTCAGAAATTCGTCAGAAAATTGACGCAAATCGTGAAAAATTAGCTTCTTTCAGGGGGTCTCTTTGACCTCGAAGGTTTAGAGGAAGAGATTGCCATCTTGGAAAACAAGATGACAGAACCTGATTTTTGGAACGATAATATCGCGGCCCAAAAAACGTCGCAAGAATTAAATGAATTAAAAAACACCTACAACACCTTCCACAAAATGGAAGAGTTGCAGGATGAAGTCGAAATTTTATTAGACTTTTTAGCTGAAGATGAGTCGGTTCATGAAGAATTGGTAACGCAGTTATCCGAACTTGATAAGATGATGACCAGTTACGAGATGACCTTGCTCTTGTCAGAACCTTATGACCATAATAATGCGATTTTGGAAATCCATCCAGGATCCGGTGGTACTGAGGCTCAGGACTGGGGTGATATGTTGCTTCGTATGTACACTCGCTATGGAAATGCTAAAGGCTTTAAAGTGGAAGTATTGGATTACCAAGCAGGAGATGAAGCTGGTATCAAGTCAGTAACCCTATCATTTGAAGGGCCTAATGCCTATGGCCTTCTCAAGTCAGAAATGGGTGTTCACCGTTTGGTGCGAATTTCACCATTTGACTCTGCTAAACGTCGCCATACCTCTTTCACATCTGTAGAAGTGATGCCAGAGTTGGATGATACCATTGAAGTGGAAATCCGTGAAGATGATATCAAGATGGACACCTTCCGTTCAGGTGGTGCTGGTGGACAAAACGTCAATAAGGTTTCCACAGGTGTACGTTTAACACATATTCCTACTGGGACTGTCGTTCAGTCAACGGTCGATCGTACCCAATATGGAAATAGAGATCGAGCTATGAAGATGTTACAGGCTAAGCTTTATCAAATGGAGCAAGAAAAGAAAGCTGCGGAAGTCGATTCCCTCAAGGGTGAGAAGAAGGAAATCACATGGGGAAGTCAAATTCGTTCATATGTCTTCACACCTTATACTATGGTAAAAGACCATCGAACTAGTTTTGAAGTTGCGCAGGTAGATAAGGTTATGGATGGAGACCTAGATGGTTTTATCGATGCTTATCTCAAGTGGCGAATCAGCTAAGATAGAAAGGAACTCACATGTCAATCATTGAAATGAGAGATGTTGTCAAAAAATACGACAACGGAACGACTGCCCTACGTGGTGTTTCGGTCAGCATTCAACCAGGAGAATTTGCCTATATCGTAGGTCCGTCAGGAGCTGGAAAATCAACATTTATTAGAGCTTTGTACCGAGAAGTCAAAATCGAAAAAGGAAGCTTAACAGTAGCAGATTTTAATCTAGTTAAAATCAAGAAGAAAGATATTCCGCTTCTACGTCGTAGTGTTGGGGTGGTCTTCCAAGACTATAAACTCTTGCCAAAGAAAACCGTCTATGAAAATATTGCCTATGCAATGGAAGTTATTGGTGAGAGTCGCCGTAATATCAAAAAACGTGTTATGGAAGTTTTAGACTTGGTTGGATTGAAGCATAAGGTTCGTTCTTTTCCAAATGAACTTTCGGGGGGAGAACAACAACGGATTGCGATTGCACGTGCTATTGTAAACAATCCCAAAGTATTGATTGCGGACGAACCAACAGGAAACTTGGATCCGGATAATTCATGGGAGATCATGAATTTGTTGGAACGCATCAATCTCCAAGGTACAACTGTCTTGATGGCTACCCACAACAGTCAGATTGTAAATACCTTGCGCCACCGTGTCATTGCCATTGAAAATGGCCGTGTCGTTCGTGACGAAGCTAAAGGAGAATATGGATACGATGATTAGTAGATTTTTTCGTCATTTATTTGAATCATTAAAAAGTTTGAAACGAAATGGCTGGATGACAGTTGCTGCTGTTAGTTCGGTTATGATTACTTTGACACTTGTTGCCTTGTTTGCATCTGTTATTTTTAACACGGCAAAATTGGCTACCGATATTGAAAACAATGTCCGAGTGATGGTTTACATTCGTAAGGATGTAGCCGACAATAGTGAGACTATTGTAAAAGAAGGTCAAACAGTAACCAATAATGATTACCATAAGGTATATGATGCTTTGAAAGCTATGCCTACTGTTAAAAGTGTTACCTTCTCAAGTAAAGAAGAGCAGTACCAGAAATTAACTGAAACGATGGGCGATGATTGGAAAGTTTTTGAAGGGGATGCCAATCCACTCTACGATGCTTACGTAGTAGATACAAATACCCCAAGTGATGTCCAAAAAGTAGCTGAAGAGGCTAAAAAAATTGAAGGTGTGTCAGAAGTTCAAGATGGCGGTGCAAATACCCAGCGTCTTTTCCAACTTGCTTCCTTCATTCGTGTTTGGGGATTAGTTATAGCTGGTCTGTTGATCTTTATAGCAGTGTTCTTAATTTCCAACACTATTCGTATTACAATCATTTCACGTAGTCGTGAAATTCAAATCATGCGTTTGGTGGGGGCTAAAAATGGTTATATCAGAGGTCCATTCTTATTAGAAGGTGCCTTTATCGGTTTGTTTGGTGCTGCAATCCCATCAGTTTTAGTTTTCTTTGTTTACAATATGGTTTATCAATCTGTAAATAAATCATTGATTGGGCAAAACTTGTCAATGATTACACCAGATATATTTATACCTCTCATGATTGCACTTCTTTTTGTTATCGGTATCTTTATTGGTTCAATTGGATCTGGTATATCAATGAGACGTTTCCTAAAGATTTAATACTATATTTCTTGAAATGCTAGAATAATAATGTAAATATAAAAGAGGAAGTGTAAAAACTTTCTCTTTTTTCTCTATTTTTTTTATAAAAGCCTTTACAAAAAAAAATAAAGTGGTATAATTAATACATAGTTAAGTGCAAACGTTTTCGTAAAACGTTTGCCTAAATAAAAATAAAGGAGATTTGAATGATGAAAGATACATTCAAAAATGTCTTGTCTTTCGAGTTTTGGCAAAAATTCGGTAAGGCTTTGATGGTGGTTATCGCGGTTATGCCGGCTGCTGGTTTGATGATTTCAATCGGTAAGTCTATCGTGATGATTAACCCAACCTTTGCACCACTCGTTATTACTGGTGGTGTACTAGAGCAAATCGGTTGGGGGGTTATCGTTAACCTTCATATCTTGTTCGCCCTAGCCATTGGAGGTAGCTGGGCTAAAGAACGTGCTGGTGGTGCTTTCGCCGCTGGTCTTGCCTTCATCTTGATTAACCGTATCACTGGTACAATCTTTGGTGTATCAGGCGATATGTTGAAAAATCCAGATGCTATGGTCACAACTCTCTTTGGTGGTTCAATCAAAGTTGCTGATTACTTCATTAGTGTTATGGAAGCCCCAGCATTGAACATGGGTGTCTTCGTAGGGATTATTTCTGGTTTTATTGGAGCAACTGCTTACAATAAATACTATAACTTCCGTAAGCTTCCTGATGCACTTTCATTCTTTAACGGAAAACGTTTTGTACCGTTTGTAGTTATTCTTCGTTCAATAATTGCTGCAATCGTACTTTCAGCTTTCTGGCCACTTGTGCAAACTGGTATCAATAGCTTTGGTATCTGGATTGCTAACTCACAAGAAACTGCTCCAATCCTTGCACCATTCTTGTATGGTACATTGGAACGTTTGCTCTTACCATTTGGTCTTCACCACATGTTGACTATCCCAATGAACTACACAGCTCTTGGTGGTACTTATGAGGTCTTAACTGGTGCAGCAAAAGGTAGCCAAGTATTTGGTCAAGACCCACTATGGCTTGCATGGGTAACAGACCTTGTTAACCTTAAAGGTACAGATGCAAGTCATTACCAACAATTGTTAGATACTGTTCACCCAGCTCGTTTCAAAGTTGGACAAATGATCGGTTCATTCGGTATCTTGATGGGTGTGATTGTGGCTATCTACCGTAATGTTGATGCAGACAAGAAACACAAATACAAAGGTATGATGATTGCAACAGCTCTTGCAACATTCTTGACAGGGGTTACTGAACCAATCGAATACATGTTCATGTTCGTCGCAACACCTATGTACCTTGTTTACTCACTTGTTCAAGGTGCTGCCTTCGCTATGGCTGACGTAGTAAACCTACGTATGCACTCATTCGGTTCGATCGAGTTCTTGACTCGTACACCTATTGCGATTAGCGCTGGTATCGGTATGGATATTGTTAACTTTATCTGGGTAACTGTTCTCTTTGCCGTAATCATGTACTTTATCGCAAACTTCATGATTCAAAAATTCAACTACGCAACTCCAGGACGCAACGGAAATTACGAAACTGCTGAAGGTTCAGAAGAAGCTAGCAGCGAAGTGAAAGTTGCAGCAGGTTCTCAAGCTGTAAACATTATCAACCTTCTTGGTGGACGTGCAAACATTGTTGATGTTGATGCATGTATGACTCGTCTTCGTGTAACTGTAAAAGATGCTGACAAAGTCGGTGATGCAGAACAATGGAAAGCAGAAGGAGCTATGGGGCTTGTCATGAAAGGACAAGGAGTTCAAGCTATCTACGGTCCAAAAGCAGACGTATTGAAATCTGATATCCAAGATATCCTTGATTCAGGTGAAATCATTCCTGAAACTCTTCCAAGTCAAATGACAGAAGCGCAACAAAACACTGTTCACTTCAAAGGTCTTACTGAGGAAGTTTACTCAGTAGCAGACGGTCAAGTTGTTGCCTTGGAACAAGTGAAAGATCCGGTATTTGCTCAAAAAATGATGGGTGACGGATTTGCTGTAGAACCTGCAAATGGAAACATTGTATCTCCAGTTTCAGGTACTGTATCAAGTATCTTCCCTACAAAACATGCTCTTGGTCTTGTGACTGAAGCAGGCCTTGAAGTACTTGTTCACATTGGTTTGGACACAGTAAGTCTCGAAGGAAAACCATTTACAGTTCATGTTGCTGAAGGACAAAAAGTTGCAGCAGGTGATCTTCTTGTCACAGCTGACTTGGATGCTATCCGTGCAGCAGGTCGTGAAACTTCTACAGTGGTTGTCTTCACAAATGCTGAAGCTATTAAATCAGTTAAATTAGAACAAACAGGTTCTCTTGCAGCTAAAACAGCAGTTGCTAAAGTAGAATTGTAATACACTTGAGGTTGGAAGCTGTTTTCCAACCTCTTGTTTTGGGAGAAAAGCATGAAATTTTTAACACTCAATACTCATAGCTGGATGGAAAAAGAAGCTGAGGAAAAATTCCAGCTCTTGCTTGAAGATATTCTTGATAAAGACTATGATTTGATATGTTTACAAGAAATCAATCAGGAGATTACTTCACCAGAGGTCGAGGTTAATGACCTTTATCAAGCTTTGCCAGCAGCTGAACCTATTCACCAAGACCATTATGTTAGACTTTTGGTTGAAAAGTTGTCAGAGAAAGGGAAAGATTACTACTGGACTTGGGCCTATAACCATATTGGTTATGACCGCTACCATGAAGGTGTGGCTATCTTGTCTAAAACACCTATTGAAGTCAGAGAAATTTTAGTTTCAGATGTGGATGATCCAACAGACTATCATACTCGCCGTGTTGCCCTGGCTGAAACTGTAGTTGATGGTAAGGAGCTTGCAGTTGCAAGTGTCCACCTTTCTTGGTGGGATAAAGGTTTCCAAGAAGAATGGGCACGATTTGAGGCTGTCTTGAAAGAATTGAACAAGCCGCTTTTGCTAGCTGGAGATTTCAACAATCCAGCAGGTCAGGAAGGCTACCAAGCTATTTTAGCTAGCTCATTAGGCTTACAAGACGCTTTTGAAGTTGCTAAAGAGAAAAGCGGTAGCTATACCGTTCCACCAGAAATTGATGGCTGGAAAGGGAACACTGAACCCCTTCGAATCGACTATGTTTTTACTACCAAAGAGTTAGCGGTGGAAAATTTACATGTCGTATTTGATGGCAACAAGAGTCCACAAGTCAGTGATCACTATGGCTTGAATGCTATTTTAAACTGGAAATAATGACTGAAAAGAGGTTGGAATTATAAC
This sequence comes from bacterium, assembly GCA_905221165.1. Classification (GTDB taxonomy): domain Bacteria; phylum Bacillota; class Bacilli; order Lactobacillales; family Streptococcaceae; genus Streptococcus. The sequence goes on along the minus strand of CAJNCC010000005.1, from coordinate 18,527 downwards.
ATTCCAGCCTTTTTCTGACTATAAAAGCTACTGGAAATAGCCTAAATAAGTGAGACTACTGAAATGGAATAAAATGTGGTATAATTTATAAGATAGATAGAATCGAGGATATTATGTCATTTACGAAATTTCAATTTAAAAAATATATTAGTGAAGCCTTGGAGGAGTTGAAATTTACAACTCCAACAGAGGTGCAAGACAAGTTGATTCCGATTGTTTTGGCAGATCGTGACCTAGTCGGTGAATCAAAAACAGGTTCGGGTAAGACTCACACTTTCCTATTGCCGATTTTCCAGCAATTAGATGAAGCCAGCGATAGTGTTCAAGCAGTCATTACTGCACCGAGCCGTGAATTGGCTACTCAAATTTACCAAGCAGCCCGTCAGATTGCTACTCATTCAGAAGTAGAAGTTCGTGTGGTTAATTATGTGGGAGGGACAGATAAGGCTCGCCAGATTGATAAATTGGCAAGTAACCAGCCCCATATTGTTATCGGAACGCCTGGTCGTATCTACGACTTGGTTAAATCTGGTGATCTAGCTATTCACAAGGCTAAGACCTTTGTGGTCGATGAGGCAGACATGACCTTGGATATGGGATTCTTAGAAACTGTTGATAAGATTGCTGGAAGCCTTCCAAAAGACCTGCAATTCATGGTCTTCTCAGCGACTATTCCACAAAAACTGCAACCATTCTTGAAAAAATACTTATCAAATCCTGTTATGGAGAAAATCAAGACCAAAACGGTTATTTCTGATACCATTGATAATTGGTTGATTTCGACCAAGGGCCGAGATAAGAATGCTCAAATTTACCAATTGACTCAGTTGATGCAACCGTATTTGGCAATGATTTTTGTTAACACTAAAACGCGTGCTGATGAATTGCATTCATATCTGACTGCTCAAGGCTTGAAGGTGGCAAAAATCCATGGGGATATTGCCCCTCGTGAGCGCAAACGTATCATGAACCAGGTTAAAAATCTGGATTTTGAATATATTGTCGCAACAGATTTGGCAGCGCGTGGAATTGACATTGAAGGTGTCAGCCATGTCATCAATGATGCTATTCCGCAAGATTTGTCCTTCTTTGTTCACCGTGTTGGTCGTACCGGACGCAATGGCCTACCAGGTACAGCTATTACCCTTTACCAGCCAAGCGATGACTCGGATATCCGTGAGTTGGAGAAATTGGGAATCAAGTTTACTCCTAAGATGGTCAAAGATGAGGAATTTCAAGATACTTATGACCGTGATCGTCGTGCCAACCGTGAGAAAAAACAAGATAAACTTGATATCGAAATGATTGGTTTGGTTAAAAAGAAAAAGAAAAAAGTCAAACCAGGTTATAAGAAGAAAATTCAATGGGCGGTTGATGAAAAGCGCCGCAAAACCAAGCGCGCTGAAAATCGTGCTCGCGGTCGTGCAGAGCGTAAAGCAAAACGCCAAACATTTTAATAGAAAAAGTTGGAGTACTGAGCTCCAACTTTTTTTATTTATGAGAACGAACTATCTATACAGAAACACTACATTATAGACTGCAAATTGCGTTTAAAAATGGTATAATGGTAAAGTTATATAGTCCCGATAAGATGGTAGAAATTTCTATTTTTTCTTTCGAGTCGCAATTCGCAAAGAATGACGGCTCCAAAGTCGTTCGTCATTCTACGGTTGCCGCTATAATGCGGTCACCCTATGCGCCTTACTAGCTTCAGAAATAAAAAATTATCGTTTTTATTTCTTTCGCGTCGTAACTCTTAGACTATAGAAATACCTATCAGTACTTTGTAACTCTATAACACTATTTTTAAGGGGGGACATTTTTATGTCAGAACGTAAATTATTCACGTCTGAATCTGTATCTGAGGGGCATCCAGATAAGATTGCAGACCAAATTTCAGATGCGATTTTGGATGCTATTTTAGCTAAAGATCCAGAGGCGCACGTTGCTGCTGAGACAGCTGTATATACTGGTTCCGTCCATGTTTTTGGTGAAATATCTACAAATGCTTATGTGGATATTAACCGTGTGGTTCGTGATACCATTGCAGAGATTGGCTACACTAATACAGAATATGGTTTTTCTGCTGAGACTGTAGGAGTACATCCATCTTTGGTGGAACAATCTCCTGACATTGCCCAAGGTGTTAACGAAGCCTTGGAGGTTCGTGGAAATGCTGATCAAGACCCACTTGACTTGATTGGTGCTGGAGACCAAGGGCTCATGTTTGGATTTGCAGTGGATGAAACAGAAGAGCTGATACCATTGCCAATTTCACTCAGTCATAAATTGGTTCGTCGTCTGGCAGAACTTCGTAAGTCTGGTGAAATAAGCTATCTTCGCCCAGATGCTAAATCACAAGTTACGGTTGAGTACGATGAAAATGACCGTCCAGTACGTGTGGACACAGTCGTGATTTCAACTCAGCACGATCCAGAAGCCAGCAACGAACAAATTCACAATGATGTCATTAACAAGGTTATCAAAGAGGTTATTCCAGCCTCTTACTTGGATGAGCAAACAAAATTCTTCATCAATCCTACTGGTCGTTTTGTAATCGGTGGACCTCAAGGGGACTCAGGTCTGACTGGTCGTAAGATTATCGTAGATACTTATGGTGGCTACTCTCGTCACGGTGGTGGTGCCTTCTCTGGTAAGGATGCGACTAAGGTGGACCGTTCTGCGTCATATGCGGCTCGTTATATTGCTAAGAATATTGTTGCAGCAGGTCTGGCTAAGAAGGCAGAAGTGCAATTGGCCTATGCCATCGGCGTTGCGCAGCCTGTCTCTGTTCGTATCGATACCTTTGGTACAGGAACAATAGCTGAAAGCAAGCTTGAAAAAGCAACTCGTCAAATCTTTGACCTTCGCCCTGCGGGGATTATCCAAATGCTGGACCTCAAGCGTCCAATTTACCGTCAAACAGCAGCTTACGGTCACATGGGACGTACAGATATTGACCTTCCATGGGAACGTTTGGATAAGGTAGATGCTTTGAAAGAAGCAGTCAAATAGATAAGAAAACCAACGTTTTGAACGTTGGTTTTTATAAATATAAGTTATCCTTATTTAAATAAGATTTGTAAATTGCTGGCCTGTTATAATTTATTCATTGTTTTTAAAAATGCCCAGTTACCAATTGATTTTGACCCGTATTTTAAGTCTATATGGTCCAGTAATACATAATCGTTTTTCTCGTAGAATGAGGCATTTCTAGCTGTACTGGTTATGAGTCCCAAGTGTTTACAGCCTTTTGATTTGACATAAGGTTCAATCCCTTGTGTCAGAAAAGTACTGCCTATTCCCTGCCCCTTACTTGCTGTATTAACAGCTAAAGCCATCAAATACCAATCAAACTCTCCAGATTCTTCTAAATGTTTTTTGGAACGTTTTACAAAGTCAAAGTATTTAAGGATATTTTGTGGTCGAATGTAGCGAAAAATGTTTGTTCCTCCATTTCGTAGATAGGATAGTATACAGAAATCTTTTTGTTGCAAAAGGGCGACTGCACGTAATTCTCCATCTTGTTCCGCAACTAAACAGTTTCCTTTTTTAATATAGACTCTGGTAAGCATTGTTTGTAATGTTTCTACAAAATTAGGATAATAATCAGGCTTCTTTAAATCATCCCTTATAATCGTTAAAAAGGGATAGTCAAGAAAGGAATTGGCTAATAGTTTTCCAATTTTTTCGTATTCTTCAAGTCTTGCCTCTCGATATATCATGTCTCCCATGCTTGTCTCCTTTGTTACCTATAAAATTGTGTATGATAGGATTTCAAAATAAAAAATTGGAGATAATTTAAAAAGCTAAATAAACCCAATTTTGTTCCATAAGGTTTAAAAGACTTTTTAATCTCTCCAAGATTTTATTTGGTTGGAATCGAAATTCCAATTAATTTTTCTGAATAGAGGGTTTTGATATTGGCTTCATCAATAGAGTCCTTATCAATTTTACGTTTCAAGAAAAATTCTTGAATAGCTTCGATTTCAGGTTCGCGAATAGCGCGGTGTTTGTTTGAGATGAGGATTTCATAGTGAAGCGGAGCTTGGGTAAAAATAACATCTGTATTACCTGCAGAATAAACTTCAACAAGGGTTGCATCTGTACTTTCTAGCTGGCTTTTTACAAGTTGCGAGTGTGAGTTTGTCGTATTGATAAGCTTCATAACATTTCCTCCAATTTTCTAATTCTATTATAGCACTTTTTGAATAAAGTAGCTTGATTTAGTCAATCTTATGCTGTTTTTTCCAAGATTCAATAGCCCATTTATGGCTACCACGTTTGAGGTTTTCAATAGCCTCGTCAATAGGGAACCAGGCAATATGATTAAAGTCCTCTAGTGGTTTTTGCACTTCTTTGAAAGAAATCGCTTCATAGAGGTAGGCAGGATTGTAGTAGTAGGTGTCACGATGACGAGAGTAGAAATATTCGTCAGCTTGTCCGTAATAGGTACCAATTTCAGCTGTGAAGCCAAGCTCTTCAATCAATTCACGTTTTAGGGCTTCCTGATGATTCTCACCAGATTCAATTTCACCACCTGGTAGGAACCAAGCGCCATTGGGTGCTTGAACAAGAACAATTTGTTTTTGTTCAGAATCAGGAATAACTGCATATACGCCATAGCGTGAAACATAGTCTGTATTTGCTTTCTTTTCTCCGAAAGTTGGGTTTGCCATTGCATTTTCCTCATTATCTATTATCTTTATTATTATCTTAATGGACAAAGGCCAAGCTGTCAAGAATTTATAGTGACTTTTGTAAAAAGGAGCAGAAAATTTTCATTTTCTACTCCTTTTCTATAGGATTTATACTTCTTTTTCAGAAGTTTTTACTTTAGCTTTTTTGGCAGATTTGATTTGAATGTTGCCCTTGCTGGTCATAACTGCCTTGAGGTCTTTTTCGCTTGGATTTTCAAGGTAGAAGTCAGTGATTGCGTCCTCAATATAGTCTTGAATAGTACGACGAAGTGGGCGTGCTCCCATTTTTGGATCATAGCCGAGGTCAACCAATTTTTCCTTGACCTTGTCAGTTATATCCAAATGAATGTTGTTGCTAGAAAGACGTTTGTTAACATCTGCTAGCATAAGCTCGACAATCTGAAGTAGATTGTCCTTGCTGAGAGCCTTAAATTCGATAATACCATCAAAACGGTTCATAAACTCTGGGCTAAAGAAGTTACCGAGTTCACCGAGAACAGAGTTGGTACGTCCTTCTCTAGCAGCACCAAATCCAACGCTGGCTTCGGCTTTACCAGTACCTGCATTTGAAGTCATGATGATGATGGCATCCTTGAAGCTAACGGTACGTCCTTGCCCGTCTGTCAAACGACCATCGTCCAAGACCTGGAGGAACATGTGCATAACATCTGGATGGGCTTTCTCTACTTCATCCAAGAGAATAAGAGAATATGGATTGCGGCGAACTTTTTCAGTTAATTGCCCAGCCTCATCGTAGCCAACATAACCTGGAGGGGCACCAACTAATTTCGCCACGCTGTGTTTTTCCATGTATTCACTCATATCGAAGCGAATCATACTGTCAGCAGAACCAAATAGTTCGATGGCCAGTTGTTTGGAAAGTTCGGTCTTACCGACGCCAGTTGGCCCAACGAAGAGGAAGCTTCCAATCGGACGGTTAGGGGTACCGAGACCGACACGATTACGGCGAATAGCCTTGGCAATCTTATCGACTGCATCATCTTGGCCAATAACATGAAACTTGAGATCTTCGGCTAGATGGATGAGTTGAGATTGTTCTTTCTCTTTTAAATCACCAACAGGGATATTGGTTTTCTGCTCGATAATATGCTCAATGGTTTTTTCACTGATGATAGGAGTATCTTGGTCTGTGACCTTTTTCTTTTGCATTTCCTTATACTTGGCAATCTGGTCGCGGAAATAAGCCGCCTTCTCAAAATCTTCCTCTCGTGTAGCTTGAGATTTAAGATTTTCAGCCTCAATCAAGCGTTGATCAATTACTTTAGGATCCACAAAATTCAAGGTCAAGTTCATTTTAGAACCAGCTTCATCTAAGAGGTCAATAGCCTTGTCAGGTAAGAAGCGATCTTGGATGTAACGATTGGAAAGAGTTGCAGCTGCTTCAATTGCAGCATCGGTATACTGAACGTGGTGGTAGTCTTCGTATTTCTTTTGAATGCCTTTGAGGATAGTGATTGTTTCTTGCACCGTTGGTTCATCAACCTTAACAGGTTGCATACGACGCTCTAGGGCGGCATCTTTTTCAATGATACGGTATTCATTGAGGGTAGTGGCACCGACCAGTTGCAGTTCCCCACGAGCAAGGGCTGGCTTGAGGATATTTCCTGCATCCATATTGCCATCGCCTGCAGAACCAGCACCGACAATTTCATGGATTTCATCGATAAAGAGGATAATATCCTCACGTTTGCGAATTTCTTCCATGAGTTTTTGCATGCGTTCTTCAAATTGTCCACGGATACCCGTTCCTTGAACTAGGCTAACCACATCCAGACGGATGACTTGTTTGCCTTGTAGTTTATGGGGAACATCTCCATCAACTATTTTCTGAGCTAGACCTTCGACAACGGCAGTTTTTCCGACACCTGGTTCACCGATAAGAACAGGATTATTCTTGGTTCTGCGATTGAGAATTTCTATGACACGGATAATCTCATCGTCGCGCCCAATAACGGGGTCAATATCTCCACGATGGGCAATTTCAGTTACGTTGATACCAAATTCTTCCAGCAGGCCTTTTTCTTGGCTTGGTGGAGGAGTTTGAGCAGGTCCACGATTTTGGGAACCATAACCGCCATTTCCACCGTAACCTCCACCTGATTGGGTTGGGGGAGTCGGAGGAGTATTGCTAGAAGGTCTAAAATTATTTAGGTCATTGAAGAAATCACCGAAAGGATCAAAGTCACGATTGTTCAGATCAGTTATACCTTTAAAGAGGCTATTGTTAGGATCTGTCTTGATAATCTTATAGCAGTTTTGACAGAGGTCAATTTGTTTTTGCTTTCCATTGAGATTGGTATAAAGATGAATTGTTGAGTCATTGATTTTACAGTTTTGACAAAGCATACATCTACCTCATTTCTTTCTTTAGCTTGATCTGTCCAAAGGTCAATAATAGTCAATTTTCTATACTCTCATTATAACAGGATTGGGGTGTAAAGCAAGTAAAAAGATTGAGGCTTTGAGAAGTTGTTATAATGAAAATATTTGTGGATTTGGACTATAAAAAAATCCTATTTGTGAGACAAAAAGGATTTTGGTTAGACATGCAGGGGCAATCCCAGCTTGTTTTAGATTAGTAGAGGAGTTCGTAAATCTCCATTGCAATCAAGTCAATGCTATCAAACGTATAAGTTTCGCGAGCTTCTACATCACGAAGGGTAAAGATTGAGCCGTTTTCTTCATCATGGCTGTATGCAACTTCTGCAACAACAACTCCTTCGCGTTCAAAATTACGTTTTAAATTTCCGCCGTCTTTTGCCATTGCTTCAAGGCGGTTGATGATTCTAACCAAATGTGATTCCATTTTGATTCTCCTTCATTTCTTATCGTTACTATTTTACCATAAAGGAGCTCAACTTGCCTAGAAAAAACTAAGATTTCTCGCTAATTCTACCATCTTAAAGTTTTTTTTGAATAAATTAGACAAAAGATTTGAATTTTAATTCAATTTATATTATAATCATACAGTATTCTATTTTAGAAAGCAGTGTGACTATGAATTTTTCTTTTTTACCTAAGTATTTACCTTATTTTAACTATGGGGCTGTCGTGACGGTTCTCATTTCTATTTGTGTTGTCTTTTTGGGAACCATTTTGGGTGTTGTATTGGCTTTTGGGCAACGTTCAAAGTTTAAACCGCTTGTTTGGCTTGCCAACCTATACGTTTGGATTTTCCGTGGGACACCGATGATGGTTCAGATTATGATTGCCTTTGCTCTTATGCACATTAATGCTCCGACTATTCAGGTTGGGATTTTAGGTGTTGATCTTTCTCGTCTGATTCCAGGGATTTTGATTATCTCTATGAACAGTGGTGCTTATGTTTCTGAGACTGTTCGTGCTGGGATTAATGCGGTTCCAAAAGGTCAGCTAGAGGCGGCTTATTCGCTAGGGATTCGTCCTAAAAATGCGATGTGCTATGTGATTTTGCCACAAGCAATCAAAAATATCTTGCCGGCATTGGGGAACGAATTTATCACTATTATCAAGGATAGTTCCCTCTTATCAGCTATCGGTGTTATGGAGTTGTGGAATGGAGCTACAACAGTTTCCACAACAACCTATCTACCTTTAACACCACTTTTATTTGCAGCCTTTTATTACTTGATAATGACTTCTATTTTGACAGTAGCCTTGAAAGCTTTTGAAAAACGTATGGGACAAGGAGATAAGAAATAATGACAGAAACCTTGATAAAAATTGAAAATTTACATAAATCATTTGGAAAGAATGAAGTATTGAAGGGCATCAACCTCGAGATTAAAAGAGGAGAAGTTGTCGTTATCATCGGTCCTTCAGGGAGCGGGAAATCTACCTTGCTTCGCTCTATGAATTTGTTGGAAGAGGCGACCAAGGGGAAGGTTATCTTTGAAGGAGTCGATATTACGGACAAGAAGAATGATCTATTTGCCATGCGTGAGAAGATGGGGATGGTTTTCCAACAATTTAACCTCTTTCCTAATATGACTGTGATGGAAAATATCACCTTGTCACCTATCAAGACCAAAGGTAAGAGCAAGGCAGTGGCTGAGAAGAGAGCCCAGGAACTTTTGGAAAAAGTTGGTTTGCCAGATAAGGCAGACGCTTATCCACAGAGTTTGTCAGGTGGGCAGCAACAACGGATTGCCATTGCGCGTGGGTTGGCCATGGAACCAGATGTTTTGCTCTTTGACGAGCCAACTTCAGCCCTGGACCCTGAAATGGTAGGTGAGGTGTTGGCTGTTATGCAAGACTTAGCCAAGTCAGGAATGACCATGGTTATCGTAACACATGAAATGGGATTTGCCCGTGAGGTGGCAGACCGTGTCATCTTTATGGCAGACGGTGTGGTTGTTGAAGATGGAACACCTGAACAGATTTTTGAACAAACCCAAGAACAACGGACTAAAGACTTCTTGAGTAAGGTTTTATAAGTTAGTTTTATGGAGCTATTTGTAGCTAACTTTACATATAAAGTATAGATTAATGAAAAGCTCAACCAGAGCTTTTTCTTATAGTTTGAAACTATAGGATTGCCTAGGAAAGAAGTGTTAGAGGGGACTAGCAGTTTTTGGTATAATGGAAGATAGTTTGAAAGAAAAGAGAATTGAAATGACACAGATTATTGATGGGAAAGCTTTAGCGGCCAAATTGCAGGGGCAGTTGGCTGAAAAGACTGCAAAACTAAAAGAAGAAACAGGTCTAGTACCTGGTTTGGTAGTGATTTTGGTTGGGGACAATCCAGCCAGCCAAGTCTATGTTCGTAACAAGGAACGTTCTGCTCTTGTGGCAGGATTCCATAGTGAAGTTGTGCGAGTTCCAGAGACCATTACTCAAGAGGAATTGTTGGACCTAATTGCTAAATACAATCAAGATTCAGCTTGGCATGGGATTTTGGTCCAGTTACCTTTACCAAAACATATCGATGAAGAGGCAGTTTTATTAGCAATTGATCCAGAAAAGGATGTGGATGGTTTCCATCCTCTAAATATGGGACGCCTTTGGTCTGGACATCCAGTTATGATTCCATCAACACCTGCAGGAATTATGGAAATGTTTCATGAATATGGGATTGACTTGGAAGGTAAAAATGCGGTCGTCATCGGTCGTTCCAATATCGTTGGAAAGCCCATGGCCCAACTTCTTTTGGCCAAGAATGCAACAGTGACCTTGACTCACTCACGCACCCATAATCTTGCCAAGGTGGCTGCTAAAGCAGATATTCTGGTTGTTGCAATCGGTCGTGCCAAGTTTGTGACTGCTGACTTTGTCAAACCAGGTGCGGTAGTCATTGACGTTGGGATGAATCGTGATGAAAATGGTAAGCTCTGTGGGGATGTGGATTATGAGGCAGTTGCCCCACTTGCTAGCCATATTACACCAGTTCCTGGAGGTGTAGGTCCTATGACCATTACTATGCTGATGGAGCAAACCTATCAGGCAGCACTTCGGACATTGGATATAAAATAGGAAAAAAGAAGGTAGAATAATGTTTTACCTTCTTTTTATGTAGTGTATGTAAATGAATGCAGTCTAAAATGATATGAGTCCATAAACTATAAATTTGAAGTATGAAAATGCTATTAATAGAATGAAATTTGTATTGGAAAGAGTCTAGAATAGAAAGCTACTTTCATTGCACCTATTTCTTTTGAATGAACTTATCTTGCATACCATTTTATTAGGTTAAATTGATGGAAAATGATTGCAATTTTAGGTGTGTTTTGATATATTCAATATATAAAATATATTATCGAACTTGGTACTTGTTTGTGTATTTAGAAGGAGGTCATTTTTTAAAATAAAGTAAACGCTTACTTTGTATCAAGAAAAAGAAATGAGGATTTTAATGAACAAAAGACTTTTTGATAAACGTTGTCATTATAGCATTCGTAAATTTGCAATAGGTGCGGCATCTGTAATGATTGGGGCTAGTATATTTGGTATTTCAGCTGTACAAGCTGAGGAAGTGGCTTCATCCAATACTCAAACAGAAGAAACAACTGTTCATCAACCTCAGCCTTTAGATAAGCTTCCCGATGATGTGGCAGCTGCTATCGCAAAGGCTGATGAGAATGGTGGGCGTGAGTTTGTAAAACCCAAAGCTGAGTCGACAGAAGATAAAGTGACTAAGGATACAGAACCTACTAGACCTGCTAACGATGGTAGTCATGAATTGGCTAGTCCTAAAGTGGAAACTCCAAATAAAGTAGAAGAAGGAACCAAGGCTGAGGACAAACAGAAATCTGAAGAGGCAAATCCAAAGCCTGTTGAATCTGCAGTAACAGTTGGAACAGAAGTAAAAGAGGATTCTAAAAAAACTTCTGAAAAGAACCAAGTGAAAGCAGACACAGAGATCAAACCTTCTTCTGAAAAATCGCAAGCACTGTCTGGAGAGTCAAACAAAGCCGAAGTTGAAAAGGAAAAACAGCTATTATCGGAGCGAAAACAAGATTTTAATAAAGATTGGTATTTTAAACTAAATGCCCAAGGCGATTTTTCAAAAAAAGATGTGGATGTTCATGATTGGTCTAAATTGAATCTTCCTCATGATTGGAGTATTTATTTTGACTTTGATCACAAATCTCCCGCGCGTAATGAAGGTGGACAGTTAAATGGTGGAACAGCTTGGTATCGTAAGACTTTCACATTAAATGAAGCAGACAAGAATAAGGATGTTCGTATCAATTTTGATGGGGTTTACATGGATTCAAAGGTCTATGTAAATGGTAAATTTGTAGGACATTATCCAAGTGGCTATAATCATTTTTCATATGATATCACAGAATTTTTAAACAAGGATGGTAGTGAAAATTCAATTACCGTTCAAGTGACCAATAAGCAACCAAGTAGTCGTTGGTATTCAGGAAGTGGGATTTATCGTGATGTAACTCTTAGTTATCGTGATAAAGTCCATGTTGCCGAAAATGGTAATCATATCACTACTCCAAAACTTGCTGAGCAAAAAGAAGGAAATGTTGAAACACAGGTTCAAAGTAAGATTAAAAATACGGATAAGAAGGCTGCTAAAGTCTTTGTGGAACAACAAATTTTTACTAAGGAAGGTAATGTTGTTTCAGAATTAGTGCGCTCTGAAACGAAGAATTTAGCAGAAAATGAAGTTGCAGATTTCAGACAAACAATCCTAGTTAATAAACCAACTCTTTGGACGACAAAAAGTTATCATCCTCAACTGTATGTGCTGAAAACAAAGGTTTATAAAGAAGGTCAACTAGTTGATGTAACAGAAGATACATTTGGTTACCGTTATTTCAATTGGACTGCTAAGGAAGGATTCTCTCTGAATGGCGAGCGGATGAAATTCCACGGAGTAAGTATTCACCATGATAATGGAGCTTTGGGTGCAGAAGAAAATTATAAGGCTACCTATCGTAAATTAAAACTCCTGAAAGATATGGGGGTTAACTCTATTCGAACAACCCACAATCCAGCTAGTCCTCAGTTGCTTGATGCTGCAGCTAGTTTAGGTCTTTTGGTGCAAGAGGAAGCTTTTGATACTTGGTATGGTGGCAAGAAGACTTATGACTATGGACGGTTCTTTGATCAAGATGCAACTCATCCTGAAGCTAAGAAGGGTGAGAAGTGGTCTGACTTTGATCTTAGAACAATGGTAGAACGTGATAAGAACAATCCGTCTATCGTAATGTGGTCTCTTGGAAATGAGGTGGAAGAGGCAAATGGTAGTCCTCGTTCTATCGAGACAGCTAAACGTCTGAAGGCTATTATCAAGGCGATTGATACTGAACGTTATGTCACCATGGGTGAAAATAAATTTAGTCGTGCAGCGACAGGTGATTTCTTGAAACTCGCAGAAATCATGGATGCTGTCGGTATGAACTATGGTGAACGTTTTTATGATGCGGTTCGTAGAGCGCATCCAGACTGGCTCATTTATGGTTCTGAAACCTCTTCAGCTACTAGAACGCGTGATTCTTATTACAATCCTGCTCAAATCCTTGGACACGATAACCGTCCAAATCGTCACTATGAACAATCTGACTATGGTAATGACCGTGTTGGATGGGGAAGAACAGCTACTGAGTCATGGACTTTTGACCGTGATCGTGCTGGCTATGCTGGACAATTTATCTGGACAGGAATTGACTATATCGGTGAACCAACTCCATGGCATAACCAAGATAATACACCTGTAAAAAGTTCTTACTTTGGTATCATCGATACGGCTGGCTTACCGAAGAATGATTTTTACCTTTACCGTAGTGAATGGTATAGTGCTAAAGAAAAGCCAACTGTTCGCATTTTACCACATTGGAACTGGACTGAAGAGACACTTAAGGATCGCAAGATGCTGGTTGATGGAAAGGTTCCGGTTCGTACCTTCTCAAATGCTGCAAGTGTCGAATTGTTCTTAAATGGTGAGTCGCTTGGTAAAAAGGAATTTACTAAGAAAACGACAGAAGATGGACGTCCATATCATGAGGGGGCTAAACCAAATGAATTGTATCTTGAGTGGCTTGTGAAATACCAACCAGGCACACTGACTGCTATTGCTAGAGATGAAAAAGGCAACGAAATTGCGCGTGATAGTGTGACAACTGCTGGGGAGCCAGCAAGGGTTCGTCTGACTAAGGAAGAGCATGTTATCACTGCAGATGGAAAAGACCTATCCTACATCCATTACGAAATTGTTGATGGCGATGGGAATGTGGTTCCGACAGCTAACAATCTTGTTCATTTCAATCTTCATGGTCAGGGACAGATTGTTGGTGTGGATAATGGAGAACAAGCTAGCCGTGAGCGCTACAAAGCTCAAGCAGATGGAACATGGCAAAGACGTGCTTTCAATGGTAAAGGAGTTGTCATTGTAAAATCAACAGAAAAAGAAGGTAAATTTACTCTTTATGCAGATTCTGCTGGTTTGACATCTGATAGCGCAACGGTCGCAACTGTGTCTGGTAAGAAAGAAAACCGTCACTTTGTAGCCTTTGCTCCTGTAAAAGCAACAACTGATGTGACTACAAATCCTGAATTGCCTCAAACAGTAACAGCTATTTATAGCGACGGTAGTGTTGAGGAAAAGGCTGTAACATGGGACATGCCAGCTGACTTGCTTACAAGTGCAGGTGAGAAAAAAGTATCTGGACGTGTAGAAGGTTTGGAAACCAAAGCTGAGGCACTTGTAAAAGTGATTGCCTTAGATAAATGGTTACCAAAAGTTGCTACAGTACCAGTTGGTACAACTGCAGCTGATTTGGATAAAACAGTCACAGCTGTTCTGACAGATGGTAGTTTAATTGACACAGAGGTTGTCTCATGGACCTTGAAAGATCCTTCTGCCTTGACAAAAGAAGGTGGACGTACGGAAGCTACTGGTAAATTAGTAGATGATGGTCATGAAGTTACGGCAACCTTTATCGCAAGCAGTAAGGAAACAACAAGTAGCATTACAGGACTTACTGTTGGGGATAAAGCTCTTGAGAACTTCGAGTCTGGCAAGACTTATTACCGTGTATCCCTTCCTTACACTGGAACAATTCCAAGTGTTGGGGCTCAGACTACTGGTTATCAAGTAACTGTTCTGCAAGCTTCTGCTGATAATGGTTATCAGGCTTCTGTCTTCTTGAGTGATCAAAAGGGTGACTTGGTTCAAACTTACCTAATTCAGTTTGTGAAGGAAGCTCCTGCCTTGAAACGTTTGGAAGTAGTTGTGGAAGGAAAAGAAATTGCTACTGAAGATCAGGTTTTAACTTATCGTGTCATTGGTAGTTATGAGGATGGTTCTCAAACAGAATTTTCAGCTTCAGATATTCACCTAGAAGCTAAATCATCTGATGGTGGGCATCTTGAGGTAAATGGTCAGAATCTATTGCTCTATACTAAGGGAAGAGTGACTTTGACACCTCGAATCGATAATCAAACAGAGAAAACAGAATCTGTAACTACTGAAGTGGTGATTAAAGAAAATAAAGTCAGCAAGAAGATTGTGAAACTTCATCCTGTATCTATTTCTACAGATATTAATCAGCAACCGAATCTACCTAAAGAAGTTGGAGCAGAATTTGATAAGGGCTTGCCACGCAAAGTATCTGTAACTTGGGACAAGGTAGATGAAAAAGAATTGGGGTATTATCATAGCTTTACGCTTAAAGGACATGTAGAAGGCACAGATATTGAAGCTCAAGCAACGGTGACAGTTGAAGGCTTGCAAGTTGCAGAGGAAATCAGCCTTACTCTTCCTAAGGGTGAGACAGTTCAATTGCCAGCTAATGTTCGTGCTTACCATTCTAATGGAACAACTATCTATAAAGATGTAGTTTGGGATCAGGTTCCAGCCAACTTTAGTCAAACAGAAGGAGTCTATGAAATCAATGGTCGTTTAGTGGGTAGCAATCTGACCACTAAAGCTCATGTTCGAGTATCTAGTCAAGTTGTTGCTGGGAATAATATCTCTAAACAATGGACAGGTTCGCAATTGCCAGCTGCCATTGTATCCAATACAGGAGGAGATGATTCAGCCAATACTTTGAACGACTTGACTGTATCAAGAACGCCATCAGATGCTAAAAATAGATGGACTACTTGGAGAACAAATACTGATAATGACTGGGCTTCTATCTTATTTGGTAATTCAGGAGACTTGACGAAACGTTTTGTCAACAATTTATCAGTTGATTTCTATACTGATGGAGCAATTGGTCTTCCAAAAGAATATGTAGTTGAATATTATGTAGGTAAAGAAATTCCAGATTTACCAAGTGATGTCAGCAATGCTCAGCGTGATACTAATCATCCATTTAATAATCCAGCCAACTGGAAGGCAGTTGAAAACTTACATGCTCCAAGCCAGCTATCTGCAACTCAAACCAATCACTTTACCTTTGACAAGGTAGAAACCTATGCTGTTCGTCTTCGAATGAAAAAGGCTGAAGGTACTGCAGGAGTTGGTCTGACAGAGCTAACTGTCCTTGGAAATAAGGTCTTAAGTGAAACAAGTTCAGATATTTCTATCAAAGTAGATGGCAAGGATCTTGAACACTTTAATCCATCGAAAACAGATTATTATATTCCTCAATCTAGCAAAGAAATCACTGCAACAGCTAGCAACAATGGTTTGGTTACTCTTGTTCCGGCAACCAGTCCAAAAGGTGCGACACGTCTTATTTTGAAGGCTGAAGATGGCACTATTTTAAAAGAATATCGGATCTACCGTAATGATGAAAAAGATACAAGTCTACCTTTAGCAGCTGAAAATGGTGCAACTACTTTGAAGCTCGGAGATACCCTTCAACTTCCATCAGAAGTCACTGTTTATTATCCAACTTCAAATACTTGGACTACAGATAAACTTGCAGTGAAGTGGGATGCTATTCCTGAACATGCGACAGAGCATGAGGGAACATTTGAAATTACCGGTCATGTCATTGGTACAAATCTAACAACTACCATGCAAGTGACAGTTGTAGCTAAAGGAAATCAAGCCATCTCAGAAAATCCAAGCAACAATGAAACGGATTCTAAAGCCTTTGCTTCGACAACGAACGATACACAAGCAGCTTCACATGATCGAATTTTCTATATCAATGATGGAAAATTTAATGAGGATGGACGTTGGACAAACTGGTCTCGTACTCCGAAAAATGAAGAAACTTCTGTCGGACTACTCTTTAAGAAGGATGGTAAAATTGCCTCTCAGTCTATTGGAAAAGTAGCCATTCAGTTCTTTAAAGACAGTGGAACAGATGCCCCAGAGAAAATGGTTCTAGAAAGATATATTGGTCCTGCCTTTACAGAACCAAGTACGATTTCTCGTTATGAAGAAAATGCTGACCATCCATTCAACAAGGCAGAAAATTGGGCACCAATTCCTTACAAAGCTTCTGGAGAATTAGTAGCTGGGAAACCAATCGAGTTTAACTTTGAACCGGTTCAAGCGCCAGCTATTCGTGCTCGAATGACTCGTAAGTCTACTACTAACGGGCTAGCAGTAGTCGAATTTACAGCCTACTCTGCAGGCAAGGGAGCAGAAGTCGAAACACCGTCAGCGACTATTTCAATCGATGGAAAAGCATTAGAAAACTTTGATCCAAATGTGACAGAGTACACCCTAACAACAATGGGAACTAAACCAAAAGTCACTGCGACAACTAGTGGACATGGAGTAGTCACAGTAGTGGATCATGGAAATACAAATCTTCCAACACTTGTTCGTCTTGTTTCCAAAGATGGAAATCTGGTGAAAGAATATCGTTTACACTTTAAGTCTACCTTCCAAACAACACCGACAGAAGGCGTTAAGAACTTAGTTGCAGAAGCTCCAAGCTTGGAAATTGAAAAGACTCCACTTCCGTTTAAAGAAGTTATTCGTGAAATCCCTGAGCTTGCTCAAGGTAAACGTCGTGTAGTTTCTGAAGGACAAGCTGGAGAAAAAGTTGACTATATTCAAGTATCAGGAACTAATAGAACTCTTGTTCATTCTGAACAAAGAAAAGCTCAAGATCGTATTATTGAGGTAGGAGTAAAACCATCTATTTCAAATAGTAAGGGTGAGGAACCCGCGCCAGTAAACGAAGTTCCAGAATTCAAAGGCGGTGCTAACTTTGTAGAAGCAGCAGTAAACGAAGTTTCAGAATTTAAAGGTGGTTCTAACTTTGTAGAAGCAGCAGTAAACGAAGTTCCAGAATTCAAAGGCGGTGCTAACTTTGTAGAAGCGGCAGTCAATGAAGTTCCAGAATTCAAAGGCAGTGCTAACTTTGTAGAAGCAGCAGTCAACGAAGTTCTAGAATTTAAAGGTGGTTCTAACTTTGTAGAAGCAGCAGTCAATGAAGTTCCAGAATACACAGGAATTCTAGCCACCGTAGGAGATCAAGCAGTACCAAGTGTTGAGAAACCTGAATTTAAGGGTGGTGTTAATGCTGTAATGGCTCTAGAACATAAACTTCCAGAGTACCGTGGTATTCTAGCTACAGCAGGTAATCAACCAGCTCCTACACTAGAAAAACCAGAGTTTAAACTAAGTTCGTTAGAAAAAGCTCAGACTCCAGAAGCACCAGTTCAAGTTGCCAAGGAAGACAAGAGATTGCCAGAAACTGGTGAAAAACAGTCAGAAACAGCTATTTTCTTAGCAAGTGTTGGACTAGCCTTATCAGCAGCTTTATTAACTGCAAAACGCAAAGAGGATTAGTCTGTGCGCCTAATACCATTCTATTTGTATAGATTGGTAGAAGATAAAAAATGAATCGATAAATGAGTCGAATAGATGGAGAGGACCAATTAGGCCTCTCCGTCTTTACTAGTAAAAATGGAATCGTTTACTTTCGTGTTTAGACGAAAGGAGATAAGATAAAGATGGGTAAAAATTTTTTCAATAAACGTTGTCATTACAGTATTCGTAAATTCGCTATTGGAGTAGCTTCTGTTATGATTGGTGCCAGTATCTTTGGTGTTAATCTAGTAGAGGCAGCAGAAACAGGTAGTGTAGGAGATAAAGAGGGAACTATAACTCAAGCTCAGCCACTGGAAAAGTTACCTGATGAGCTTGCAGCAGTTTTGAAGAAAGCAGAAGAAAATGCTGGGAAGGAAGGCAGCTCGACAGTTGGAAATGGAGAAGCTGCAGGAGCGATTGGCTCTACCGATTCGACAAATAATCCTAAACTAGCTGATGCATCTGGAACCCCAGAGAATGAAACGAAGCCGTCTGAAGCTATGAGTGGAGGACAAAATGATAAAGAAATTGCTAAACCAAGTCAACCAACTACACCTGAAACTTCAAAAGTCGAGCAAACAGGTGATGGAACAGTTGAACTAGCGGATCAATTCACAGCAAGCAAACCAGCTAGCGAAGAC